>JACPWC010000096.1 GCA_016197225.1 Chloroflexota bacterium | reverse complement strand
GTTCCTCGAGTCCAAGCAACAGACGGATTACGAGAAGAACATCAAAGAGTTCGTGGATGGCAAGTGCGACCTGATCGTCACCGTAGGCTTCCTGCTGGGGGAGGCGACTTCGACAGCGGCGGCGGCTTACCCGGATCAGAGTTTCCAGATTTTGGACTTTGCCTATGACCCGGTGATCCCGAACGTTTGGGGTCAGGTGTATGCGACCAACGAAGCGTCGTTCATGGCCGGGTATCTGGCGGCAGGGATGAGCCAGACGGGTATCGTGGGCACGTTTGGCGGGATCAACATCCCGCCGGTGGCCGACTTCATGGTCGGGTTCCAGGAAGGCGTTGAGTATTACAACGCTCAGAAGGGAACGGATGTGAAGGTGCTGGGCTGGGACAACGCCGCCAAAGACGGCCTGTTCGCCGGCAACTTCACCAGTCTGGATGACGGCAAGCGTCTGGCCGAGAACCTGATGGACGAAGGCGCGGACGTGATCTTCCCGGTGGCCGGGCCGGTGGGCCTCGGCTCAGCGGCGGCCATCAAGGAGCGCGGCGGCGGGGTGATGATGATTGGCGTGGACACCGACCAGTACGTCAGCGCGCCGGAGTACAAGGAGATCATGCTGTCGAGCGTGCTCAAGCACCTGGAGTTGTCGGTGCTGGAGGCGTCGAAGGCGGTGGCCGGTGGCTCGTTCGCGGGCGGCACCTACGTTGGCAACCTGGCCAACGACGGGGTGGGCCTGGCCGCTTTCCACGACTTCGACTCCGCCGTCTCGCAGGAACTCAAGGATGAACTGGCCGCTGTTCAGCAGGACATCATTGACGGCAAGATCGCGGTTAGCACTTTCTCTTCGCTCAAGTAAGCAGGAAAGAAGTAGACAGGGAAACAAGTAAATATGTCTACTTGGATACCTGTGACCCTGTCTGCTTAGCTCAACAAACAGGCGGCCTGAAGAAGTTCGGGCCGCCTGTTTCATTTTGGGCATCCTTGTGCTAAACTCTCGCTACTCTCCAATCTTCTGACAACCCCCAACACCCATGCCCCCAATTCTTGAACTACATGGAATCACCAAACGTTTCCCCGGTGTGCTGGCAAATGATCACATTGACCTGACGCTCAATCAGGGCGAGATTCTGGCCCTGCTGGGCGAGAACGGCGCGGGCAAGTCCACGTTGATGAATGTGCTCTACGGCCTGTACCAGCCGGACGAGGGCGAGATCATTGTCAAGGGCCAGCCGATCAAAGTTCACAGCCCCAACGATGCAATTGCCGCCGGCGTGGGCATGGTTCACCAGCACTTCATGCTGGTGCCGGTGCTTACCGTCACCGAAAACGTCATGCTCGGAGTCGAGTCGCTGGTGGGCGGCGTGTTTCTCGACAAGAAATCGGCGGCGGATCGCATCCGCCATATTTCTGAACAATACGGCCTGCCCGTTGCTCCCGACTCTTACATCAAAGACCTGCCGGTCGGCCTGCAACAGCGGGTGGAGATCATCAAACTGCTTTATCGCAACGCCGACATTTTGATTCTCGACGAGCCGACGGCGGTGCTCACGCCGCAGGAAGCCGACGATCTCTTCAAGGTCATCAAGTCGCTGGTGGAGAAGGGCAAGTCCATTATCTTCATCACTCACAAATTGCGCGAGGTGCTGGCGGTTGCCGACCGCATCAACGTTTTGCGGCTGGGCAAGGTGGTGGGTGAAGCCGACCCCAAGACGGCCACCGAGCCGCAACTAGCTTCGATGATGGTGGGCCGCAGTGTGGAGCTAACGGTGAAGAAAGTGGCGGCCAAACCCGGCGAGCCGGTTCTGCACGTGAAGGATTTGCGGGTGTTGGATGATCGTGAAAACCTGGCCGTGGACGGGGTGACGTTTGACGTGCGAGCCGGGGAGGTGATGGGGGTGGCCGGGGTGCAGGGCAACGGCCAGACCGAGTTGGTGGAAGCCCTCACCGGCTTGCGTTCGCCATTTTCCGGCCAGGCCACCATCCTGGGCCACGCCACCACACACGCCAGCCCGCGACAGATTGTGGAGATGGGCGTGGCCCACGTGCCCGAAGATCGCCAGCGCGACGGACTGGTGCTGTCGTACCCCGTAGCCGACAATATGGTGTTGAACACCTACTACCTGCCGCCGTTTGCCCAGAACATCCTCATTCAGCAAAACGAAGTGGATAAGGCGGCGGCAGATCGTGTACGTCAGTTCGACGTGCGCACGCCGGGCATTGAAACTTCGGCCGGCTCGCTCTCCGGCGGCAACCAGCAAAAAGTTATCATTGCCCGCGAATTGTCGCGGCCCATCAAACTGCTCATCGCCGCCCAGCCCACGCGCGGCCTGGACGTTGGCTCGATTGAATATATTCATGGCCGCATCATCGAGAAGCGCTCCGACGGTTGCGCGGTTCTGCTGGTTTCAACCGAGCTTGATGAGATTCTGGCCCTCTCGGATCGCATTGCGGTGATGTATCGCGGGCGGGTGGTGGCCGTCGTGGATCGGGCTGAAGTGAACAAGGAATATCTTGGCCTGCTCATGGCCGGGGTTGATCCGTCGCAGGTGGCCAAGCCGCAGGAAGCCGAAGCGGCGACGGCGGTATTTTGAGTACCCAATACCCAATACTCAATACTCAATACCCAATATTCCTCTTGCCGCTTAGGTTTTTGAGTAATGGGTATTCAGTATTGAGTATTAATTGTGAGGTAGCGCTTTGACGAACACATCCCGACTTCAAACAATTGTGCGCCCGGCGCTGATGCCGGCCCTGGCTATGTTTACGGCCTTTCTCTTCGGCTCGCTGGTCATCGTCTTCACCGACTTTGCCGTGCTGGAGGCGTTCAAGAACTTCGGCAGCCAGCCGGGCGCGGCCTTTAGCGCGGCCTGGACGGCGATTTCGACGGCCTATGGCTCGTTGCTAGAAGGGTCGCTCGGTTCACTGGGGCAGATCATCGCCGCCCTGCAAAGCGGCGACAGCAAAGAGATTATTGACGCTTTTTATCCGATCACCGAAAGCCTGGTGGCGGCCACCCCGTATATTTTTGCCGGGCTGTCGGTGGCGGTTGGTTTCCGGTGCGGCCTGTTCAACATCGGCGCCGAAGGGCAGTTGTTCATCGGCGCGATCTGCTCGGTGTGGGCGGGCTTTGCCCTCAAGGGCCTGCCGGCGATCATTCACCTGCCGCTGGCGCTGTTGGCCGGGGCGCTGGGCGGAGCGGCCTGGGCCTTTGTTCCGGCCATTCTTAAAGCCAAGACCGGGGCGCACGAAGTGATCAACACGATCATGATGAACTACATTGCCTTCCGCCTGAGCGAGTGGTTGCTGGGCGACAAAGGGCCGCTGAAGGAGCCAAGCTCGGCCAACCCCATCAGCCCGCCCATCGAAGTCTCTGCCGAACTGCCGCGCCTCTTTCCCGACCCGATCCGTTTTCACCTGGGTTTCTTTGTTGCCCTGGGCGTGGCGTTCGTGGTCTACTGGTTCCTCTTCAAGACCACGTTCGGGTTCGAGATTCGGACGGTGGGCGCGAACCCGAACGCGGCCAGGTATGCCGGCATGAACATTACCCGCAACCTGATCATCGCCATGTGCCTGTCGGGGGCGCTGGCCGGGCTGGCCGGGGCCAACGAAGTGTTGGGCGTGAACCACAATCTGGCCTTCGCCTTCTCGTCCGGTTACGGTTTCGACAGCATTGCCCTGGCCTTGCTGGGCAAGAGTCATCCGTTCGGCGTGGTGCTGGCGGCGCTTTTGTTTGGCACGCTCCGCAGCGGGACGACGCGCATGCAGAGCGTGGCCCGCATTCCAATTGACATCATCTCGATCATTCAGGCGCTCATCATCGCCTTCATCGCCGCCCCGGCCATCATCCGGGCTATCTACCGGCTCAAAGAAGCGGGTGAAGGCGAGGGCACGGTGTTCACACGCGGTTGGGGCAAGTAAACAATGAACAGTGAAACCATGAGCAATGAACAACGGCGGGGTGAGTGATGGCAGCGACAACTACAACTTCAACCAAATCGTTTGTGCAACAGGCTCACGCCACCCGCGAACGGGTGATGGGCATCGTCTTTCTCGTGCTTGCCATTGCCATGTACTGGCTCTTCGCCAACGGCGTGGACTCGGCCCTGGTCTCAACCTTCGGCCTCAACCAGGGGCAGGTCCCGGCAGCTGACCGTCTGCCCGACTGGGTCATCCCCTCCAGCGGCACGGTGACTCTGCTGGCCGTGCTCTCGGCGGCGATGGGCGGCTACCAACTGGCGCGCGGGTTTGGCCGCCTTACCAACGTGATACTTGGGATCGTGGCTCTCTCCTTCATCTTCACCTTTCTGGTCTGGGCCACTCGCGATCAATCCATCAACCTGGCCGGGATGCTCAAGACGGCAGTGTTGCGCTCGGTGCCGCTCACCCTCGGCGCGCTGTCGGGCATTTTGTGCGAACGGGCCGGGGTGGTCAACATCGCCATCGAAGGCCTGATGCTTGGCTCGGCCATGATGTCAACTCTGGTTGGAAGCTACATTTTGTCCCAGTGCGGCCCGGCGGATGTGCCGAGCCTGTGCACAACCTATCAGGTGCATTTGTGGGGCGGCCTGCTGGCCGGCCTGCTTACCAGCGGGTTGTTGGCCTTCGTCCACGCCGTGCTGTCCATCCGCTATAAAGTGGATCAGATCATCAGCGGCACAGTCATCAATATCTTCTCCACCGGCATGACCAGCTTCATCTCCAGCAAGTTCATGCAACAGATTCCGGAATTGAACAACGTGGGGGTGTTTAAAAACTGGCCGGTGCCCGTTCTGTCCAAGCTTCCTGTCGTCGGCGGAATCTTTTTCGACAGCAACATCTTCACTTACGGCACATACATTCTGTTGGTAGTGGTTCACGTAGCGTTGTTTTACACGCGCTGGGGTTTGCGAGTGCGGGCTGTGGGCGAACATCCCAAAGCCGCCGATACGCTGGGCATCAACGTTTTTCGCACCCGCTACGTCAACGTGGTGCTGGGCGGGCTGATGGCCGGTTTTGGCGGCGCGTATTTCACCCTCGGCTCGGTGGGGCGTTTCGAGGAGTTGATGACTGCCGGGCGCGGCTTTATCGGCCTGGCGGCGATGATCTTCGGCAAGTGGACGCCGTTCGGCGCGTTTGGCTCGTCGCTGATCTTCGGTTTCGCCGACTCGTTGCAGAACAAGCTGGCGCTTCTGCGCACGCCCATCCCGTCACAGTTTTTGCTCATGGCCCCATACATTGCCACGATGATCGCCCTGGCCGGGTTGGTGGGGCGGGCCATTCCCCCCGCCGCCGACGGCCAGCCTTACGAAAAGCAATAACAGTTAAACGAGAATCAAAAAACGGCGGCTCCTCCGAGTCGCCGTTTTTGATTCAGGAAAAGGTTACATCGTGGCCGGAGCCGCCGGGGAGGCCGCCCCGCCGCTTTCGGCAGAGGCCACTTTGTAGGCCTGGCCGTAGAGGTGCGAAGCGACAATGATGGCATAGGCGATGCCAAACGGCGCGCCAATGCCGCAGATGGCCGAGCCAATAGACGACAGGATCGAGGAAGCAAGGCCCGACAGCAAGGCTACAATGAGAAACACTGCCGGTTTGGCGCGAACGAGGGCCACCACTTCACCCACGCGCAGGGCCGGGCCAATTTCGCCGGTGGCGGCAAGTTTGCCGATGGCGGCGGGCATTAACATCGCCATGAAGATGGCGTAGATGGCGATCACACAACTACAGCAGACGCTCACCACGTTGGCAATTATGGCCATGGTTCCTGCTGCGTCGTTCGAGGATGAGCCGGCAGCGACGCTTGCGGCTATGTAAGGAACCGTAATACATAACGCCAACACAATAATTGGCAATGCGTAAACCAACTGGACGACGAACACCGAGAAGCCCTTCTTGAACAGGCCGCCAAAGTCCGTCCACTCCGGCAAAAGGTTGCTCTCACCGGCGATGACGCGGCGGGTGATTTCGAGGCCGTATCCGCCCAGTAGCAGTCCGGCGGCGATGGCCGGAATTAGCAGAAGCCAACTGAATGCCAGGCCAGCAAACATGATGCCACCGGCAATCGCCACTTTCTTGATCCAGTCTGTATCCTGTTGGGGAAACGTAAACGCTTTCCCGTATTCCATCGTGTCTTGCATTGTATCCTCCAAGAATGAATAAGTTGTTGGAGCGGAAGTATATCAGAAGAAACAACTCTGGCAAGCGGTATCACAGTCCGGCTACAAAACATTTTGCCGTCGCAGAAGCCACAACAGGCCCAAAGCTTCAGCCGTGAAGGCCAACGTGTTCGCCAGGGCGATCCCGGCGTGGCCCATGAGCGGAGTAAGAGCAAAGCATAAACCCACGAATACAACGGCGGTGAGGGCGGCGGCGATCAACGGAGTCCAAGGGCGTTGCCGCGCATAGAAAGTGCGAACGGCGATTTCCACCAGAGAATGTCCGGCGATGCCCAGCAAAAACATCTGTGCCGCTGGAATCAGCAATGCCGTATTTTCAGCAGTGAATTTGCCTCGTCCTTCGAAAACGAGTTCCACTGCCGGGCGGACGAAGGCGAGTGAGATGATGGTTGCCAACAACGTAAGCGCCAGCACAACTTTGATCGCAGTCTGTAGGGTGGTGCGTAATGCATGGTCATCACCCCGGCTGATTAATTCGGCGAGCGACGGCAAAAGGGCGGTGGCCGCCGCCGTGCCGATCACCGTTTGCGGCAGTTGCATGATTGTCCAGCCGAGAGTGAGGGCCGAGGCAACGCCTTCGCCCGGAATAAAAGAGGCAAAGCGGTCGGTGAGGATAAAGATCAGTTGCACGATGGCGATGTTCACAATGCGCGGCCCCATGAGCCGAAATACACGCAATAAACCCGGATGCCGCCATTGCAGTGACGGCGACCACTGGAAGCCGTAGTGGATCAATCCGGGAATCTGAATCCCTAAATGCAAAACTGCGCCGCCGATCACTCCGTAAGCCAGGCCGTAGATGCCAAACCGCCCGGAGAGCAACAGCACGCCGCCGATCTGGCCCACGTTATAGAGAATGGGCGCCAGACCGGGAAGGAGAAAGTGCTGTTGCGCCTGTAGGCCACCCATCACCAGCCCGCTGATACAAAAGATGAGCATAGCGATCAGATCGAGGCGCATCAAGCTTGCCACCAGTATTTGACGATCTAAATCGTAACCGGGGACGACTATGTGTTGTACCAGCGGCATCGCAAAGATGGCAAGGGCCAGAGCCAACACTGCCGCTGTGGCAAAGATCAGATTCGTGACACGGCTGAAGAGTCCCCACATCGCCGCTCGGCCCTCGTGGCCGAGGGTTTCGGCTAGCAAGGGAATGATGGCAATTGCCAAAGCCCCGCCGGACAGCATCGCAACGACAGTGTCGGGTAAATTGTTGGCGACATTATAGGCATCGAGAGCGCGGGTGAGGCCGTAGCGTTGATTGATCAGCACCTGCCGCCCGAGGCCGATGAGTTTGTCAATTCCGAAGAGGAGGGCGAGGAGGGCGGAGGCGCGAAAGAGTTTCATTGTGAAGATAGGGAGAAAAGAGAAGAGAGAAAAGAGAAGAGAGTCTCTTTTCTCTCTTCTCTCTTCGACTATGGGCTTACTCCCCACTGCGCCAGCGCCGCCAGCGCCTGATCCCAGTCCGGGTGGGCGTCGAGGGCGGCGCGCATGTCGGCGACGGCCCGGTCGAGGTCGCCAAGCTGGTAGTAGGCCCAGCCGCGCCAGTAGAGGCTCTCTTCCATCCCCGGCGTTTGCAGGGTGACGTTCGCCAGGTCAATCACGTCCTGATAGCGCTCGGTGTAGAAATAGGCTTTGTACATGAAGGTCTGATACCACAACATGCGATAGGGCAGTATTCCATAACTGCGCGCCTGATCGAAGGCCAGGGCGGCGTCCTCATTGCGCTCCAGCAGTTGGAGCGACGTGCCGACGTTGAACCAGTCGAAAGCGAGATCGAGCGGGTCGGTGTGTCTGGCCGCGTCGGCCTGGGCTTTAGCGAGGGCGCGGTTGTAGTTTGCGCCCACGTCGGCGTCCGGCCCCAGCAAAGCCGTCACTTCGGCGGCGCGATTGCCCGGATACAAGATGATGTAGAGATAGTTGAAGTCGCGCCAATCTTTCACTTCGGCGTCGTAATCGCGCCAGTAGTTTGCGCCTTTGAACGAGTCTTGCGTCAGGAACTTGCGGGCGTTGTCGTCGTAGCCGGTGATGAGGCCGTAGTGGCCCTCCCAGCCTTGCCCCACCTGCCCGTGCTCCTCCTCGCGGAAGCCGCGCTCGATGATGACCGGGAAACCGTTGGCGACGAAACGTTTGATCACGTCAATATCGCCGCCATAGCGAATCTCGGCGCTGAGGCCCGCTTGTTCGATGGCATAGTTTGCCAACTCGTAAGCCATCACGTTCTTATCGCTCTTGTTCGGCTTGATCACGCTGGCGATGTCTCTCTGCCAGCGCACGTCTTTGCCTGCCGCATACCACACCAATTCGTCCGGCTCCGAGCCGCGCCAGCCCCAATACACCAGCGCCGCGGTGAGCGTGGCCGGGCCGCAGTTGTTGTAAAGCTGTGGCTCGTAGCGCGCGCCCTCAAGCGTGATGCTGGCCGGAAGATCGTAGATGACAGAAACGGCGGTTGGTTCAGGGGTTGGAGATTGGGTGGTTAGGTTGTTAGGTTGTTGGGTTGTTTGTAGGGGCGAAGCTGTGTCTTCGCCTTTTGGGGTGGCAATTGATGTTGGCGTTTCCACCGCAAAGGTTGGCGGGTCGGCGAGGGTGACGGCGAGCGTGGGCACAGCTTCCGGTTGGTTTGAACCGAGGCCGCTGAGGAAGCGGTCAATGCGCGGGTATATTCGGTCGGTGAACGTGCGGCTGTTGTAAAACGCGCCGCTGGCAAAGAGGCAGAGGGCGAGGCCGAAAGCGGCGAGGGTGAGGAGGAGGGGGCGGGGGAGGCGCATTTTAGACAACGGATTTGGGGAATTGGACGGATTTGGGCTTCAGAAAGAGCGGCTTGAGTTCGGTGTCATGGAAGTTGGCGAGGATGCCCAGCGAGGCCTGTTGGACGCGCAACCACTCGCGGAAGTTGTCGAGTTCAAAATCGGCGACACTTTTGGCGGCGGTAGGAAAAACCATGACCGCACCACTTACGCGCAGGTGGCCGAATTTAAGTTCGCCAAGCGATTCGCCGCGATAGAAAACCTGGACTGCCTTGTATGGTTTAATCGGCAACCCGCGCAATTTGAGTTCATGATAGCAGGCATTGGCATAGATACGGCCCATAAACCCCGGCCCCAACGTGGCATGAACGTCAAACAGGCCGCCCACAATTTCATAAACCATCTCTGGCTCAATCAAACCGGCCAGCTCCGGGTTTTCAGCCACACGCTCGACACTCGCTTTGCTCGCTTTCGGCTCGCGTGGAGTGAAGTATAGCCGCTGAAACTCCGGCTTTGGCCCGCCAAAGTTAAGCAACAAGCCTACTTGTTTGCCTGTCACCTTGAGATAAGAAATCAACTGTGCTTTGTGCAGACGGGTGAGGCCGAGCGCGACTTTGTTTTCGACGACGACTTCTCCAGCAATAAGGATGTCTAAAATCTGTTTGCCGACGACCTTCTCGCGATAGGTGATTTGCCATTCAGGTTGTTGAATGCAACGAATTGCCATTGTGTTCAAGTCATACACCATCGCCCGGTCGTAGAAACGCTCCGGGTAAGTCCGGCCTGTGCCATTGTAAACGTCGTAATAGGCGCGGAGGATGGAGCCGGTGAGGGACTTGGGAGGAGTTCAGTCATAGTGGTGTGGACAACGGATTTGGGGAATTATACAGATTGATCCGCCCCATTCCCCAAATCCGTTGTCACCTCTCATCGTTGCAGGCAACGGATTTGATCCGCCCCATTCCCCAAATCCGTTGTCTCCCTCACGGCTTCACCCCAATACTCTCCAACGCCACCTTCGCATCATTAAACGTCGGGTTCACCTCCAGCGCGTTGCGGAAGTCGGCGATGGCAGCGTTCTTGTCGCCCAGCATGTATTCGGCCCACGCCCGCCAGAAGTACGACTCTTCGAGGTCGGGACGGTAGTCGAGGGTGAAGGTGCTGAGGTCAATCACGTCCTGGTAACGTCCAAGATTGAAGTAGGCGCGATACGGCCCGAACTGATAGAAGAGCATACGCTTTGGCAATCCGAGTTCGCGCGCCTTGTCAAAGGCTTCGGCGGCTTCGGCGTAACGGTCAAAGTAGTTCAAGTTCGAGCCGAGGTTGAACCAGGCAAAGGCGTTCTCCGGTTCGGTTTGCGTGTCAGTCCGGGCGGCGGCCAGCGCGTTCTGTCGGTTCACAGTCTCGTCAACATCCGGGCCGAGCAGGGCGTTGATCACCTCAATGTCATCCGGCGGAAAGACGACGATGTACAGCCGGTTGAACTCCTGCCACTGCTGGTCAACCGTCTCGTAAGGCACACGGCGATCCGGCCCGGCAGTCACGTCTTGAACGATGAAGATTTCCTCCGAGTCATCGTAGCCCGTAATCAGCAAGTAGTGGCCCACCCAGCCCTGCTCCACCTCATAGCCCGTTTCAATCACCACCGGATAACCGTTCGCCAGAAACAGCTTCAACTTGTCCACCGTGCCGCCCACGCGGAACAAGGCATCGAGCCAGCCGGCGTGCGTTTTCACGTAATACACCATCTCGTCCCAACGCACGTTCTTGTCGCGCTGATTCGGGTGAACAACTTTCGCCACCTCGTCCTGCGTGCCTTGCCAGCCGTAAAAGCGCAAGTACATTGCCAGCGTAGCCGGGCCGCAGTTGTTGATGTCTTGTTTCTCCCATTTGGGCGATTTGAGGGTGACTGACTCGGGCGGCGTGACAAGTGAGATTGGGATGGACGTGGCAGTCACTGTTGGAATCGGGGTCGCCGCCACTGGTGGGGAATTGAATTCTGCCACCACCGAAAGAGGCGGGGAAACCGTCTCTGCGGCGACCGAAGGGAGGGCGGTGGGCAACGTGTCCCCGGCCGGGGCGGCCAAATCGAGAATCGCGCCGCGCACCAGTTCAATCCGCCAGCGAATTGAGTCATATTTGAAAAGAGCGATCGCGCCGATCCCAATGGCCAGCAGGATCGTCGCGGCCAGTTTTTTGTTGAGCATGGGCCGGATTATACTGCCTGAAAATTAGGGGGAAGTTAGATATAATCCTTCGTGACAATCTGACGGAGGCAATGTGACATTCAAAGATATGCGGGAATTCATGGCCCTGCTGGAGAAGCAGGGCGAGTTGATTCGGATTAAGACGCCGGTCTCACCTGAACTTGAGATTACTGAGATTACCGACCGGGTGATGAAGGGGCCGTCGGCCAAAAACAAAGCCTTGCTCTTCGAGAATGTGCAGGGCTTTTCGATGCCCGTCGCCATCAACCTGTTTGGCTCCGACCGGCGTATAGCAACCGCGCTCGGCGTGGACGACTTGGAGGAGTTGAATCACCGGCTGGCGAAGCTGGTGGACTTTCGTTTGCCGCAAGGGCTGGGGCCGATGATTGATCGCGGTATGGATTTTTTGAACGTGCTCAAGAGCATTGGACTTGGGCCGACGATGACGAGTCGTGGCCCGGTACAAGAAGTGGTTGAGCAGGACGCACCGAACCTGAACACTTTGCCCATTCTGAAATGCTGGCCGGGCGACGCCGGAAAATTTATTACCTTGATGCAAGTCATCACTCGTGATCCGGTGAGCAATACTCGCAACGTGGGCATGTATCGCCTGCAGGTGCTTGGCGAGCGCAAGCTAGCCATGCACTGGCAGAGGCACAAGGGCGGAGCCGAGCACGAGCGCAAGGCGCGAGAGGCGGTACGAGCAGGTCTCAGACCTGCCCCGACATTCCCAGCAGCAATTGTCCTCGGCGGCGACCCGGCCTCGATGTGGTGCGCGTCCGCTCCGCTCCCACCAAACATTGACGAGTATCTGCTGGCCGGCTGGATTCGCGGCAAGCCGGTGGAGTTTGTGAAGTGCGTGACTCAACCGATTGAAGTTCCGGCGGACGCCGAGATTGTGATCGAGGGCTACGTGGACCCGAACGAGCACGAGATCGAAGGGCCGTTCGGCGACCACACCGGCTACTACACACCCGCCGAGCCGTTCCCGGTCTTTCACGTCACGGCGATCACCCACCGCAAGAACCCGATTTACCCGACGACGATTGTGGGCGTGCCGCCGGTTGAGGACGTGTATTTGGGCAAGGCCACCGAGCGGCTATTCCTGCCCCTGCTCCGACTCTTTTTACCCGAAGTGTTGGACTACCACATGCCGCCCGCCGGTGTGTTCCACAATCTGGTCATCGTCAAAATTCGCAAGCGCTTCCCCGGCCACGCCCGCAAGGTGATGTTTGGCGTTTGGGGTCTGGGGCTGATGATGCTGGCGAAGGCAATCGTGGTGGTGGACGAGTGGGTGGATGTTCACAACTTACACGAAGTGGCCTGGCAGACGCTGGGCAACGTGGACTGGAGCAAGGACATCGTCGTCGTCGAAGGCCCGGTGGATCATCTCGATCACGCCTCGTACCGCCACTCATTTGGCGGTAAGATTGGGGTGGACGCTACCGCCAAAGGCCCGGACGAAGGCTACACCCGCGGCTGGCCTGAGGTGGTGCGGATGGATGAAGCGACGAAGAAGAAGGTGGACGAGATGTGGAAAGAGTTGGGGTTGTAGAGGGCAGACCTTATATGACGCTTCTTGAGCAGTCTCTGCCGCAGTTCGACGTGAACGAAGTTCACGCGATTGAGATTCGGGCTACACCAGAGCGAGTGTACCGCGCTCTGCAGGAATACCGTCTGGGCGACTCAGCGGCGACGCGGTTTCTGTTCACGTTGCGCCGACTGCCTGCCATGCTCACCGCTAAAAGCCGCGCGGCTTTGCGGCAGGCACAGCAACAAGAGCCGCCGTTCATTCAGATGCTCGACAAGGGTGGCTTCGTCAAAGTGGCCGAAGCGCCAAACGAAGAGATCGTCGTCGGCCTCATCGGCAAGTTTTGGCAGCCGGTTCCAGAACAAGTGACGCTGACAAACGGCGAAGCCTTTCTGCGCTTTGACGATCCGGCATACGCCAAAGCGGCGATGAACTTTCACCTTGCGCCGAATGGAAACGGCCTGACGCGCTTGAGCACCGAAACGCGAGTGTGCGTGCCCGATCCCAAAAGCCGGATGCTGTTCCGCTTTTACTGGATGCTCATCGGCTTCTTCAGCGGCTGGATTCGGGTCGAGATGTTGCGGGGGATCAAGAAGGCGGTAGAATTGTGATAATCTCTCGCACCCGAACCTTCCTCGAAATGATCAAGTTCGAGCACACGGTCTTTGCCTTGCCGTTTGCGTATTTAGGTTTGTTGCTCGCGGCAGGCGGCTGGCCGGGCTGGTGGAAGTTGATCTGGATCACAGTGGCGATGGCGGCGGCGCGCACGGCAGGCATGAGCCTCAATCGGCTGATTGACCGCCACATTGACGCCCGCAACCCGCGCACGGCCAACCGGCCCATTCAGTCGGGGAAGATTTCGTCGCCGGCGGTGGCGGTGGGGGCTGTCATTTCGCTGGTAGTGTTGGCCGTCTCAGCCTGGCTGTTGAACCCGGTGGCGTTCTATTTGTTTCCGGGCGCGCTCGTTTTTCTGGTCGGCTATGCGTACGCCAAACGTTTCACCTGGCTCTCCCATTTCATCCTCGGCTTCACCGACGGACTGGCCCCGGCGGGCGCGTGGGTGGCCATCACTGGCACGTTCTGGTTGGCCTCAGATATTCCGGCGTGGCTGTTGTTGGCCGCGCTCACCGTTTGGATCGGCGGCTTCGATTTGATCTACGCCTGCCAGGACGTGGAGTTCGATCAGCGCGAAGGTCTGCATTCGATCCCGGCCCGGTTTGGGATCGCCTTTGCATTGAGGCTGGCGCAAGTTTGCCACGCGCTCACGGTGATTTTGCTCGGCGCGGTCGGGGCCTGGTTCGGGCTGGGCTGGCCGTTCTGGGTCGGGCTGGCGGCCATTGCCGCGTTGTTCGTCTGGGAGCATTCACTCGTCAAGCCAAACGATCTGTCAAAAGTAGACCTGGCGTTTTTCAACGTCAACGGTTATATCAGTTTGACGATTTTTGCGGCGACGATGGTCGCAGTGTTGGCGGCGGGATAACCAAGTCGGTCAACCGGCATCCCATTTGTTATAATTATCGCAATTGAAATCCTGTTTTGGAGAAAGTCATGACAATTGCGATTCAAACCAAGCGTCCCCTGGCGGACATTGAAGAAAAAATAGTCGAAGGCGAGCGCCTCTCTTTTGAAGACGGCCTGCGCCTGTTCGAGTCGAACGACCTGCTCACGGTGGGGCGGCTGGCCGACACCGTGCGCCGCCGCAAAAGCGGCGACGTGGTCTACTTCAACAAGAACCGCCACATCAACCCTACCAACGTCTGCGCCTTCCACTGCAACTTCTGTTCGTTCGCCCGCAACTCGGACAAAGAGCCGGGCGCTTACACCTGGATGCCGGAGCAGATCGTCGAGCACATTCGCCCGACGGTAGACGAAGGCATCACCGAATTTCACATCGTCGGCGGCCTGCATCCCACCCTCGGCTTCGAGTATTACGAAGACGTTCTGCGCGCCCTCAAGCGCGAGTATCCAAAAGTGCATCTCAAAGCCTTCACTGCCGTCGAGATTGATTTCTTCCGCGAGCTGACCGGCCTGACGAATGAAGAAGTGCTGAAGCGGTTGATCGCCGCCGGCCTGGACTCGATGCCCGGCGGCGGGGCCGAAATTTTTCACTGGGACGTGCGCCGCAAAATTTGCCCGGAGAAGGCGGACGCCGAAACGTGGCTGGCGATTCACGACACGGCTCATCGCCTCGGCCTGCACACCAACGCCACCATGCTCTACGGCCACGTCGAAAAATATGAGCACCGGGTGGATCACATGATCCGCCTGCGCGAACAGCAGGACAAGTCCGGCGGCTTCCAGACCTTCATCCCGCTGGCTTTTCATCCCGAAGAAAACAATCTCGGCAAGAAAGTTCACCGCCAGTGGACGACCGGCGTGGACGATCTCAAGACGCTCTCCATTGCTCGCCTCCTGCTCGACAACTTCCCGCACATCAAGGCCTACTGGATCATGCTCACGCCCGAACTGGCGCAGGTGGCCCTCTCGTTCGGCGCGGACGATCTTGACGGCACGGTGATCGAAGAGAAGATTTACCACGACGCCGGGGCCAAAACGTCGCAGGCTATGGACAAGAACGAACTCATGCGCTTCATCCGCGCCGCCGGCTACCGGCCCGTTGAACGCGACACGCTCTATAACATCGTCAACACCTATGAAAACTAATACCCAATACAGAATACTCAATACCCAATATTGAGTATTCTGTATTCAGTATTGGGTATTCCTTATGCTCACTATTGGTCTCATTGATTACCTCAACACCCAGCCCTTTCAGTATTCACTGGCGAAACGGCTGACGGGGAAGGATGTCCGCTTTGCGCGGGGGGTGCCGACGACTCTCAACCGGGCGCTGGCCGCCGGGGAAGTTGATCTGGCGCCCATCTCGGCCATCGAGGCTGCCCGCCACGCCGAAGACGTGGTCATCCTCCCCGGCCTCAGCATCGCCTCCATTGGCGCGGTCAAAACCGTTTTGCTGTTCTCGTGGAAGCCCGACCCGCTTGAACTCGCCGGTCAGCCAATTGCCCTCACCGATCACTCGGCCACCAGCGTGGCCCTGCTCAAACTGCTGTTCCGCGAACGCTACGAGGCCGACGCCGACTGGCGGGTGCGCCCGCAAAACCTGGCGGCGATGATGAACGAATGCCAGGCGGCGCTGGTCATCGGCGACACGGCGCTGATGGAAGGCAACCAGCATCGCATGTTGATCACGCCCTCCGGCGAAACCGCCCGGCCTTACGTTTTTGATCTGGGCGACGAGTGGCTCAAGCACACCGGCCTGCCCTTTGTGTTCGCGCTGTGGGCCGCCCGACGCGCCGCCCTACCGGAACTGCTAACCCTCGACATTCCACAAGCCTTGCACGACTCGACCGGCGACGGTTTAGCCGCCATTGATACCTTGGCCACCGCCTACGCCCCGCGCCTCGGCCTGCCGGTCGGCGTGTGCGCCCGCTACCTGCGCGACCTGCGCTACAGCCTCACCGACTGGGACTTGCAGGGCCTCAACACCTACCTCGACTCGGCTCTCGGCAAAGACCGCCCGCCGCTCGAATTTCTCGAAATAATTGGGACGCAGATAAACGCTGATGGACACAGATAAAAAATGAAAATCTGTGTTTATCTGCGTTCATCAGCGTCCTAAAAAAAGACCGGAGCCTTAATGAACACGAACGGAACCCGCACTGACGAAATTCTCGCCAAAGTTTTCGATGGCGAACGCATCAGCTACGAAGAAGGTTTATATCTTTATGAACACGCCGACCTGCTCGCCCTCGGCGAGGCCGCCAACGCCCGCCGCCAGCAGATCAACCCCGGCGACCGCGTGACGTACCTCATTGACCGCAACATCAATTACACCAACGTCTGCGTCACCGACTGCCAGTTCTGCAACTTCTACGCGCCCAAGTCCAACCACCCCAGGGCCTACGTCAACTCTAAAGAGATTCTCGGCCACAAAATTCGCGAGGCGCTCACGCTCGGCGCGACGCGCATTCTCATGCAAGGCGGCCACAACCCCGACCTGCCGTTTGAGTATTACACCGACCTGGTCGGTTGGATTAACCAGACTTTCCCTGAGATAGAGATTGACGCCTTCTCGCCCTCGGAAATTGAATTCATGAGCGAAATTTCCGGCAAGAGCTGGCTGGAAGTGTTGACCGAACTCAAGGCCGCCGGCCTGCGCGGCCTGCCCGGCGGCGGCGGCGAAATCCTCGACGACGAAATTCGCAACCGGGTCAGCCCCAAGAAGATCAAAACCGGCAACTGGCTGGGGATCATGGAAGTGGCCCACTCACTCGACCTGACGACGACAGCCACGATGGTCATTGGCTTCCGCGAAGAACCACGCCACCGGCTGAATCACTTTCAGCGCCTGCGCGAGGCGCAGGATAAGGCGCTGGCCAAAGGCTCACGCGGCTTCAACGCCTTCATCTCGTGGCCCGTTCAAATCGAAGGCACGCCGCTGGGCCGGAGCAAATTCCGCGCCGAGTATGGGGCGACACCCAACGAATACTTGCGCCACACCGCCCTCGCCCGCATCTTCCTCG
Source organism: Chloroflexota bacterium (assembly GCA_016197225.1). Lineage (NCBI taxonomy): Bacteria > Bacillati > Chloroflexota > Chloroflexota bacterium. The sequence goes on along the minus strand of JACPWC010000096.1, from coordinate 5,790 downwards.
ACAACATTCCGCACCTGGCCGCCTCGTGGCCGACGATGGGCGCAAAGGTGGGGCAGGTGGCCCTGCATTTCGGTTGCGATGATATGGGTTCGACGATGATCGAAGAGAATGTGGTCTCGTCGGCGGGCGCGATCACCAAAGTCAGCCCGATGATGACCGTCGCCGAATTTCACCGCCAGATTCGGGCCGCCGGATTCTACCCGGCCCAGCGCGACTCCAGCTACAACATTCTGCGCGAATACCGCGACCCGGCAGACGACAACGGCGCTGTTCCGCCCGATGCCCTCGCCGCCATGCCCGACTTCATCCCGCTCCCCCTCCTCGGTGGCGACGGCAAAGAGCCAATGGCCGCGTAAAAAAGTGAACCGCAAAGGCGCAAAGGACGCTAAGGAAACAAGGGAATTAAAGGAAATCTTTGCGCTCTTTGCGTCTTTGCGTCTTCGCGGTGAAGAAATTCTGTAGTGCCAACGTCCCCTCCGCTTGTCAACGCGCACACCCACCTCGAACTTGGCGGGTTCGCGCATCTGCTACCGCCGTCTGAAGGCTCATCTTTTGTCGCTTGGATTCAAACGCTGATCGCCGCCCGCCGGGCCATTGCCAACGATGGTCTGGTGCCTTACCAAAAAGCGGTGGAGGCCGGGGTCGCCGCCTTGCGTGAGACAGGCACGACGATGGTGGGCGACATCTCGGCCACCGGGGCGAGTGTCGAGCCACTGCTCGACTCCGGCTTGAGCGGCGTTGTCTATCTTGAAGTTCTCGGCCTCGAACCAACAGCGGCCCTGCAACGTCTGCGCGAGACCGAGGCCAAAATTGACTCTTACCGCAAACGCGAAAACACGATGCGAGTCGGCCTCACCATTCACGCCCCCTACTCGTGCCACCCCGATTTGTTCCGCGAAGGCGCGGCCTGGTGCGTTGCCGAGAGCGTGCCGCTCTGCGTTCACATCGCCGAGAGCCAGGCTGAAGTTGAACTGCTCCAGCATGGCACGGGCGATTTTCTGGAATTGAAACGCGCCCTCAACCTGCCCGATCTTCCCATCCCTCGTTGCTCGCCCGTTGCCTATCTCGAAGACCTCGGCGTGCTGGAAACGAAACCGTTGCTCATCCACTGCGTGCAAGTGGACGAGGCCGACATTCAGCGCATCGCCCGCTCCGGCTCAATGGTCGTTCACTGCCCGCGCAGTAATCAACGTCTGCAATGTGGCCGGATGCCGCTGGAGAAGTTTCTGGCCGCTGAAATCCCGGTGGCCCTCGGCACCGACAGCCTCACCTCCAGCCCCTCGCTCGACATCCGCCAGGAAGCCGAAGCCGCCATCGAAATGCACGCCGGCCTTGTTTCCGCCGACTCCATCCGCACCCTTCTCCAACCCTTCGACTTCGCTCAGGGCAAGTCTCCAATTCTCTAATTCTCTAATTTTCATGCCCTGCCCCGCTCTCCTCGCCGACCGCTTCAACACCCTCCGCTACGACCGCGAACGTTGCGCGGTGATTTTGCTCGACCGCCGCCGCTATCCGTTCGCGACCGAATTTGTCGAGTGCCGCACGGTTGAGGAAGTGGCGCGAGCGATTGAAGACATGGTAGTGCAGGGTGGGCCGCCGCTGGCTTACGCCGCCGGGCTGGGCCTGGCCCTGGCCGCCTTCAAAGGCGAGAACCTGCCCGCCGCCGCGCAACGCCTCCTGGCCACGCGCCCCACCGCCGACGACCTGCATCACTTGATTCCGCAAGCCCTCAAAGCGGGCGAAGACGCCGAAGCGATCTTGTCGTTTGTGAACGGCGAGATCGAGCGCGGCAACGAAGTCGCCCGCCGGTGCGGAAGTTTTGCCGCCGATTTATTGCGCGACGGTGATCGCATCCTCACTCATTGCATCGCCGGCGCGGCGCTCGCTCAAATGTTGTGGATCGCGAAAGAGCAGGGCAAGTCGTTGCACCTGTTTCCCACCGAGACCCGGCCCTACCTGCAAGGGGCGCGCCTCACCGCCGCCACCGCCCGCGAACTCGGCATCCCCTGCACCCTCATCACCGACGGCATGCCTGCGTTCGTGATGAGCCGGGGGCTGGTGGACGTGTTTATCTGCGCCGCCGACCGCATCACCCTGGACGGTCACATCACCAACAAAGTCGGCACCTATCAAATCGCTATCGCCGCCCACCATCATCATCTCCCGTTTTACGTGCTGGGCTACGACGGCCCCGACCCGCACACGCGCACCGGGGCAGACATTCCCATCGAAGAGCGCAATCCCGACGAAGTGTTTCATGCGATGGGTGTTGACGCGCAAGGCAACGCCGCCCGCATTCGCACCGCCGTCCCCGGCATCGGCGGCTACTACCCGGCCTTCGACATCACCCCGCCCGAACTTATCACGGCCATCGTCACCGACCGGGGTGTGTTCAAGGCATCCGAGATCGCCGACCACTTTTTTTATGGGTAACTCGACTCGCCCCGACGATTGGGAATGGCCGCGCCACGAACTGATCCGCTGGGAGATCGGTTTGACCGCCCCGGCCACTCGCGCCTTCCCTTTGGTCGGCGGCCTCACCATCGGCGGCCCCGGCGTGATCATCATGGCCGGGCCGTGCTCGGTGGAATCCGAAGATCAAATATTGGCCGCCGCTCGCGCCGTCAAATCTGCCGGGGCCGCCGTGTTGCGAGGAGGCGCGTTCAAGCCGCGCACCACTCCGCACTCGTTTCAAGGATTGGGTGCCGACGGCCTGCGCCTCTTGCGGCAAGCGGGCGACGCCGTCGGCCTGCCCGTGGTCACCGAAGTGATGGCCCACACCGACGTTGACCTCGTCGCCCGCCACGCGCAAATTTTGCAGATCGGTGCGCGCTCGATGCAGAACTACCCGCTCCTGCACGCCATCGGCGAAACGAAACTGCCGGTGATTCTCAAGCGCGGCCTCGCGGCCACTGTCGAAGAATGGCTCGGCGCGGTCGAACACATTCGCGCGCGCGGCAACGAGCGCATCATTTTGTGCGAGCGCGGCATCCGCGCCGTGGAAACCGCCACGCGCTTCACCCTCGACATCAACGCCGTGCCGCTCATGCACCGCCTGTGCGACTTGCCGATCATCGTTGACCCCAGCCACGCCACCGGCCGCGCCGACCTTGTGCCTGAAGTGTCTCGCGCCGCCCTCGCCGCCGGCGCCGACGGCCTGCTCGTCGAAGTTCACCCTCAGCCCGCCCTTGCCCTCTCCGACGGGCAACAGTCACTCGCCACCGATCAATTTGCCGATCTCGTTCCAAGTCTGCGCCGCGTTGCCAATGCCATCGGGAGAAACATATCGTGATTTGCATCTTCGGTGGAACCGCCGCCTACCACCTCACCCCCGCCGACTTCGGCAACGCCGAGAGCCTGCCGCCGCTCGACACCCCCTTCGGCCCTGCGCCGATCTTTTTGCGGTTCTCTCTCCCCTCCCCTGTTGGTGTTTTTTCAACGGCGCGCAAGCGGGGGCCGGGGGTGGGGGTTCTTTTCTCATCGCGCCACGGCGCAGACAAGCTGGCCCGCTCCGCCGCCTTCGTCAACCATTGCGCCAACCTGTGGGCGGCCAAAGAATACGGGGCAACTGCCATTTTGTCGTGGAACGGCGTCGGCGCGATCAATCCCATGCTCAATGTTGGCGATAAGCTCGTGCCGGATGATTTGATTGACGCGACTCGCGCGCGCGACGCCGCCTCTTTCCAATCGTCGGGGACGCCGTCTCTCAAGGGGACGTTTTGGGAGGCCGGTCGGGCCGCTTTGATCGAGTCGGCGACCCCTGCGTTTTCGCGCGGCGTCTACGTTTGCACCGAAGGCCCGCGTCTCGAAACTCCCGCCGAGATCGCCGCCTTCGCCCAAATGGGCGCGGACGTGGTAGGCATGACGCTTGTCCCCGAAGTGTTTCTCGCCGACGAAATGAGCCTGCCTTACGCCTCGCTATGCATCGTCACCAACATCGCTTCAGGGTTGGCCCGGCCCGGCTCGCCGCGCCGCTTCGGCCCGGAAGTGGCAAGAGAAGGTCTGGCCCTATGTTTGAAAGCGGCGCAACTGCTGGAGAAGAATTGATGGAAATTGCGATTTGGGGCGCGGACGCGCCCGCGAACAAAACAACCGACGCCCCTTTCGGCCCGGCTACGTTTAGTGTTGCCACAATCGCTGGGCGCGAGATCGGCCTTTTCGGGCGCGACGGCGACCCGCGCGCGCGCGTCTATGCCGCCAAAGAAATGGGCGTAGCACGCATTATCGGCCTCTTCAACGGCTTGCTCCTCAACCGCCTGCTGAAGCCCGGCGACTGCCTTGTGCCGGACGATGTGATCGATCAAACCCGCGGCGGCCCCACCACCTTCTTCGTCAATCGCGGCCTGGGCTACGTGCAAATGACTCCGCCGTTCTGTAATGAAACTCGCGCCGCCCTCACCGCCGCTATTTCAAACCCTAGCTCTAACTCTAACTCTTTCTCTCTTGGCACTGCCGTCGCCTGCCCGCCCCGTCCCATCACTCCCGCCGAAGCCAAAGCCTGGCGCGCCCTGGGCGGCGATGTAGCCGTGTGGGGCCTTGCGCCCGAATGGTCGCCGGCCCGCGAACTCGAGCTTTGTTACGCCGCCCTCGTCGTCGTCGGCCAGTCGCCGACTCTCGAGCAACTTGAACCCGTCATCGCCGCCCTGCCCGCCGAGCGCAAATGCAACTGCCCCAACTTGAATCCCGGCGCGCACCGCGAGTTGGGCGACGACTGGCATGTATGGGTAAAGTAATGTAGGGTTGCTTCTCTTTATGCATAAAAGCTATGGGTAAACTCAATTCCTTTGCCGGTTCTTTGTTGTTAGCCATTTTTCTGGCGGGCTGTGGCACATCCAAACCAGGGATTCCTTTTACGGCTACCACCCCAGCGCCTCAGCTCCAGCCGACAGCTACTCTAACGCCCAATCCCACAAACACACAGAGTCTAACGCCGACATTTACGCCTCAACCTGCGCCGTTATCGTTTTCTGCAAAGCGCATTATGAGAATAGGCATGGGGCGGGCACAAAAGATTGTTTGGGCATCGCAAGGAGAGCCTATTGTAATTGCCAGTACTATCGGCTTGTACATCTACAACAAATCACTCAAGCAAGTAAGGCTTATCGAGACAGGAGCATATATTTGGGATATGTCTCTTCACCCAAGCGGCCAAATAGTGGCAACAGCAGATGACGTTGTAGAAAATCAAAACATTCGATTATGGGATGTCACAACTGGTCAACTCCTGCAAACTCTTGAAGGGCATCCACGCAAAGTTGTTTCAGTTGACTTTAGCCCTGATGGGAGCTTGCTGGCGTCAGGCAGTGCTGATGGGAGTGTAAGGATATGGGACGTTAAGACGGGACGATTGATCCAGAAACTTGAGTGGAAATACGAAACTATTCCCCTTGAAGTTTGGAGAGTCAGGTTTAGCCCCGACGGGAAATTGCTGGCGTCAGGAGGGGGAGATAATATCATCCGGCTATGGGAAGTGAAGACTGGCAAATTGCTTTACACACTTAGTCGTCACACTAACACAGTATCAAGTATTGAGTTCAGCCCTGATGGGCAACTGCTAGCTTCTGCAGGAGGCGATGACTTCATTCAGTTATGGGAAATAACGACAGGAAAACCTCAGCGGACCCTCTCTGGCAACTTTGTGGGTGTAGGTAGTTCGTGTCCAAGAAATCACTTTTCAACATAAGGCAGCAGGACCCCGCGCCGATGCTTGATCAAAAATTGCGCGATGGTCGCCAGATTATTAGCAATGACTCCCCAGCCCACCCAGCGTTCCATCCCGAGGTCGCCATG
>JACPWC010000095.1 GCA_016197225.1 Chloroflexota bacterium | reverse complement strand
GTTTGTCGGAGAAGATCGATTCGAAATCGAGCCGGTGAACTTCGGCTTCGATGGTGGCCACTTCAGTTTCGAGTTCGGCCCGGAGTGACTCGTCGCCAAGCCCGGCCAGTTCGTGGGTGTCGGCTAGACGGCGGAGCAAGTTTTGCCACTGAGTGACGGTCTCCCGTAGTTCCGAGAGTTCGCGCATCGCGGCTCGGGCCGCGTCCGGGTTGTTCCAAAAATCGGGGGAGGAGGCCAGAGTCTCCAGCTCGGCCAGACGTTTTTCTTTGTTGGCCAGGTCAAAGACGCTCCAGCAAACGCTGGGCTTGGGTGTCGCTTTCGTTGAGTCTGAGGAGAAGGTCTTGCATTGGGAAAAGTTCCGTATTGCGTATGGCGTATTGCGTATCGTCGGACTACGGAATACGCGCTACGCAATACGTTTTACTCTAAAAGTCCATCCACAAACGCCGCCGGGTCGAACGGCGCTAAATCTTCCGCCCGCTCACCCAGCCCGGCGTAAAGAATCGGCAGGTTGAGTTCGCGGCGAATGGCAAAGGCCACGCCGCCTTTGGCCGAGCCGTCGAGTTTGGTGAGCACCACGCCGGTCACCCCGGCCACATCCTTGAAAGCTTTGGCCTGCGCCAGCGCGTTCTGGCCCGTCGTCGAGTCCAGCACCAGGTACACGCCGTGCGGCGCGCCGGGGCTGGCTTTGGCGGCCACGCCGCGCACCTTCTTCAACTCTTCCATCAGGTTGAACTTGGTGTGCAAGCGGCCCGCCGTGTCCACGATGACGAGATCACTGCCCCGCGCGCGGGCGGCGGCAATGGCGTCGAAGACGACGGCGCCGGGGTCGCCGCCGGGCTGGGTGGCAATCACCTCTACGCCCAACCGGTCGCCCCATTCTTTCAGTTGTTCGATGGCGGCGGCGCGAAAGGTGTCGGCGGCGGCCAGGATGGGCTTGCGTTTGTCTTGCTCGCGGAGGAGCTTCGCCAGTTTAGCCGTCGTCGTCGTCTTGCCCGAGCCGTTGACGCCCACCATCAGTAAAACCGCCGGCTCGCCTTTGAGCGGCGGATGCGGCGGCGCGTCGAGCAGGGCCATCAACTCGGTTCGCAAAAAGGCGCGCAGGTCATGTTCTTTCGTCAGGCCTTCACCGGCGACGTGTCCCTTGAGTCGTTCGATCAACTCGCTGGAGACGGCCAGACCGAGATCAGCCTGAATGAGAGTCGCTTCCAACTCCTCCCACGTCTCATCTTTGATCTCGCTGGCCCCGACGATGTTGGCAATGCGGCCAAACACCGCCTGCCGGGTGCGGGTCAGGCCCGCCGTAAAATTCTTCAGAGAGTTAAGCACGGGCGGGATTATACCAACAATACTCAATACCGAATACACAAGACTCAGCAAGTTATTGGGTATTGAGTATTCGGTATTCAGTATTTATAATCACAGCATGTCCCAACTCTCTCACCTTGATTCCGAAGGCAAGGCCCGCATGGTGGACGTAGGCGGCAAGCCCGACACCGAGCGCGTGGCGGTGGCCAAAGGCGAAGTGCGAATGAAGCCGGAGACCCTGGCCCTGATCCGCGCCGGGGCGATGAAGAAGGGCGACGTGCTCACCGTGGCCCAACTGGCTGGGGTGATGGCCGCCAAGCGCACCGCCGAGTTAATCCCGCTCTGTCACCCACTGCCGCTCACACATATTGACGTGCAACTTGAGTTGAAGGAAACTATAGAGGGAAATCAAGGAAAAGAGGGAAATCGCAGTGGCGTGGAGATCACAGCAACAGTGCGAACGACAGGGAAAACGGGCGTTGAGATGGAAGCCCTGACCGCCGTCTCGGTGGCCGCGCTCACGGTGTACGATATGGCGAAAGCCGCCGAGAAGACGATGCAAATTACGAACGTGCGATTGATCGAGAAGCACGGCGGAAAGAGCGATTACGTCGCATGAAGATCAACGTTTTGTTTTTTGCCACCCTCAAAGATCGGGCGCAGACCCACAAGGCTGAAATGATGTTGGCCGACTCGGCCACGGTGGCCGACCTCAAAGCCGAACTGGGCAACCGCTTCCCGGCCCTTATTCCGGCTTTGCCCACCGCCCTCGTCTCCCGCAATCACGAGTTCGCCTTCGCCGAAGATAAGCTGGCCGAGGGCGACGAAGTAGCGTTGTTCCCGCCGGTTTCTGGTGGGGCCGACAATGCCGACAATCCAGCGCCGCAACTTCCTACCTTTTTTCGGGTTACTAACGATGCACTCGACCTGGACGCGCTGGTGGCCGGCATCACTCTGTCCAGCACGGGCGCGGCCTGTGTGTTCACCGGCATGGTGCGCGGCATTACAAGGCGCGGCGAGGCGCACCAGACATCGTATTTGGAATACGAATCTTATGTGCCAATGGCTGAAGCCAAGATGAAGCAGGTGGCCGACGAAATTCGCGGGCGCTGGCCGGCAGTGGAAGGCATTGCCATTGTTCAACGGATTGGCCGCCTCGACCCGGGAACGCCGACTGTGCTCATCGCCTGCTCCGCCGCCCACCGTGACACCGGCGTGTTCGAAGCGGCGCGTTACGGCATTGATCGCTTGAAAGAGATTGTGCCGGTCTGGAAAAAAGAAGTGGGGCCGGGCGGCGAAGAGTGGGTTGAGGGAGAATACACACCAGGTAAAGACGACTGACGACGGACAATAGACGACATCTTCATCGTCCATCATCTATCGTCCATCGTCATTTCTGACAAAGAGGACTCGCAATTATGGCTCGTCGTGTTGTCATCACCGGACTGGGAGCTGTTACCCCGCTGGGGTTAAGTGTCAAGGACTCGTGGGAAGCCTGCCTCAACGGGCGTAGCGGCGTCGGCCCGATCACCGCCTTCGACACCACCCACTTCCTGGTCAAAATCGCTGCCGAGGTCAAGAACTTCAACCCGGCGCAATTCATGGATCCCAAAGAAGCCCGCCGCCGCGACCGGTTTCAGCAGTTCGCCACTGCCGCCGCCAAAGAAGCGCTGGCTCATTCGGGCCTGGAGATTCGCGAGGACAACGCCACCCGAGTCGGCGTGTTCGTCAGTTCGGGCGCAGGCGGCATCATCTCCCTGCAAGAGGCGGTCGAAACCATCAACAGTTCCGGCCCGCGCCGGGTGGACCCGTTCACGATTCCAAAGTTGATGGCGAACGGGGCCAGTGGCCTCATCGCCATTGACACCGGCGCGAAAGGCCCGGCCCTGGCCGTGCTCTCGGCCTGCGCTTCGGGCGCCGATGGAATCGGCCTGGCCTTCAAAATGATCCGGAGCGGTGAGATTGACGCCGCCATCGCCGGGGCCAGCGAGGCCTCGATCTCCAAAGTGGGCATTGGCGCATTTGACCGGCTGGGCGCGATGAGCCGCCGCAACGACGACTACTCGATGACGCCTCAACCCTTCGACAAGAATCGCGACGGCCTGGTAATGGGCGAAGGCGGGGCGATCATCATCCTGGAGGCGCTTGAGCACGCACAGGCCAGAGGCGCTAACATCATCGCTGAACTGGCCGGCTACGGCGCAACCGGCGACGCCTTTCACATCACCGCCCCTGAAGAGAAAGGCGTGGGGAGCGCCGCCGCCATGAGGTTGGCTTTGCAGGATGCCAAATTCGATCCGGGCGACGTGGACTACATCAGCGCCCACGGCACCGGCACGCCCCTCAACGACGCCGCCGAGACGCGAGGCATCAAGGCCGCCTTCGGGTCGAAAGCCTACGAGGTGGCAATCTCGTCCACCAAATCCATGACCGGCCACATCATGGGCATGACGGGCGCGCTGGAGGCCATCTTTGCCTCCCTGGCCATTCGCGACAATGTCATGCCGCCCACCATTCACTACCAGACTCCCGACCCTGACTGCGACCTCGACTACGTGCCGAACACCGCCCGCGAGGCAAAAGTTAATGTGGTGATGAGCAACGCCTTTGGTTTTGGCGGTCACAATGCGGTGCTGATCATCAAACAGTTTGGCGGTTAAACACAAAGTCACATAGAGGTCTACAAACGCCAAAAGGCGCTTATCCCAATCGAAGAAGCGCGCGCCGATGGGCGCACAAAAAAGCCCACATCCGCAAAATTTATCAACTCCTGGCGGTGAACGAGCGCTGTCAGGAAGTCTATAGCCGCAAGCCGGACGAAGATGACGTGCAAGCCATGTTTGAAGATCTCGTCCCGCTTCAACTCGCCCCTCAGCCCCATGCCTCCTCTTGCCCTCACCATCGTCTTCATTTCCACCTTCATGCACGCCGGGTGGAACCTTATCGTCCGCGACCAGCGCGGCTCCGATATTTTGATCCGCGCCCTGTTCTCAATTTCAATCATCGGCTTGATCCCGACGCTGGCGGCAGAATTTTCCGGCGTGACAGTCCTGCCCGTTGTTTGGGGCTATCTGCTTGTGGCCGGGGCGTTTCAAGGGTTGTATTTCATCGGGTTGTCGCTCGGTTATCGAACCGGCGACTTCACCATCGTTTACCCGCTGGCGCGCGGCCTGCCCGCCGTGCTGGTTGCCCTGGCCGATCTTGTTGGCGGCAACCCGCCCGCGCCGCTCGGCTGGCTGGGCATCGGCCTCGTTTCCATCGGCGCGATCTTCCTGCCTCTCAACTCGCTCCGCGACTTCAAGCCCGCGGGCTACTGGAACCGCGCCTTGTTCTGGACTCTGCTCACGGCGCTGGCAACGGCGGGCTACTCGGTGGCCGACAGCGCCGCAGCCAAAGCTCTGCCGCCGGGCGCGCTGAGTGCTTTGCGCTACGGGTTGTACGAGACCTTTTTGTCGTGGGCGTTTTACGTGCTGTTTCTGTTTGTATTGCGCCTGCCCGCCGCCACGCATGGCCAGACCGATTGGAAACGGGCGCTGATCGTCGGCGCGCTGTTATTCGGCGCGTACGGCTTGGTGTTGTGGGCGTATCAACTCAGCACGCACACCAGCTACGTCGTCGCCATGCGCCAGTTCAGCATCGTCATCGGCGTGATCGCCGGCGCGCTGATCTTCCGTGAACCGGCGCGCGGCCTGCGCCTCACAGCGGCGGCGACAATCACTCTCGGCGGCGTGTGCATCGCGCTGGCGCGGTGATCTCACCACTCAATCCAACTCGCCGCTTCGTAATTGAACTTGAATGGCTCCTTCGGCAGGCCGGGGCCGTAACCGATAATAGGAACCGGACGGGTGTGCAAACATCCATGCGAACGAACAGCCACCTCTTCGCGCGCCGAAGGCAACGACCCGAACACGGCTTCTTCGGATGCCAGCAGGAACAGATCGCCGATCCGATCACGATATAGTTGAAACTCCGCCGCCGCCGACTCCCGTTCCCAAACCGACTCCACGCCCGGCTCGGCTTGCAACAGGGCAGCCGCCTCTGCCAGTTGGGCTGTGTTCTCCAGATACACATACGCCGAGCCGCCAAGATTCTGGTGATGGGCCACATAGCGATCTTTGATGATCGGGATCGCCTCGGCGGCGATCCCGGCCCCGGCCAGAATCTTGCCGAGATCGAGACCGCGCGTCTTGGCCCGCATCCCATGATCGGCGGCGGCGACCACCGTGAACTCCGGGCCGGTGTTGAGAAGATCGCCCAACAACGAGTCGAGAGTCGCGATATTGGCCTGTGACTCTTCAGTCTCCGGCGCAAACTTATGTTGGGCGTAATCGGTGAGGGTGAGATAGAGCAAGTCTGGCGGGCGAACGCGGCACAAAGCCATGGCGGCGCGAAAGAGCCAGTGGTTGACTTCAACCGAGAGAATGGGCGGCGGAGCGCCGACCGAGTCGGCCACCCACATCGGCGGCGACTCGGCAGAGATCACCTCACTCGCGCCGCGCGCGATCAGAGTCCGCAGTTTGTCTTTCGAGGTGATCACCGCCGAGCGGCGTCCACGTCGGGTCGCCTTCTCAAACATCGTCGGCGCCAGGATGAAATCGGCGGACTCCATGTAAACCGATCCGCTTGTCGCCCGGTCAAAATAATAGTTGGCCGTGATGCCGTGCAACGACGGCGGGCCGCCGGTAACGATGGAGACGTTGTTCACGTTCGTCACCGACGGCATCGCCCCCTGCCCGATGGCGAACCAGCCGCGCCGGCCCAATTCGTCAAAGGTTGGGGTTTGAGAGGCGGCGAGATATTCGGGGCCGATTCCGTCGAGGCAGATGACGAGGCGGGTGTGCACGGCGCAAGAATAATTGAGTTGACGCGGCGCGTCAACTTCAACTTGATAGCTCATCTGCTTTCAGTTATAATGCCCGCACTTCGGGGAGTGGCTCAGCTCGGCTAGAGCGCACGGTTCGGGTCCGTGAGGTCGGAGGTTCAAATCCTCTCTCCCCGACTTCCGCTCTCATGGATAGCGCAAACTGCTATCCGTGAGGGCAATGGTGGGCCTCCCGGCGGAAACTGCATCAATATCCGCCCTCGCAGATTACCCCTCTCTCTAACTCAAAAAAAGAAAACTGCTCACGTAAATTAGGTGTTATTGGAAATAACCTTTTGCGCTCTCCAACCGCGTCCTCACGGTTGGCCCGAAGGGGCCTGCGAGGACACGGGCTGGGAGCTAATTTCCGACAAACACAGGCGGCACGAGCCAACCAGCGACAGGTCTTTGTGGTAGCAGAGCGTCGGGATGACGACACCGTTTGCCCTGGCAATCTCGAGAACCGTTTGACCCTCGTTTGCTTCGAGAAGTTGATCGTTGATGATGAGTTTTATCGTCATAGCCGCGCCTTCCTCTGGGAACATTTCAGTTTTGGGAGCGAAGTTTCTGGAGGGGCTTCTCTAATCTGCCCACATCCCTTGATCTTTAGACGGGCTTGATTCTGCCAACGTGTTTCTTTTGACGTTTGTCGTTTGACGATTCACCCCTTCCGCAAATACACAAACCAATATACCGCGCCCACCAGCACCGCGCCGCCGATGATGTTGCCGATGGTGACCGGGATCAGGTTGTTGACGAAGAAGTTGCTCCAGGTGAGATTGGGGTAGTCCGTTGGGGCTTTGCCGATGGCTTCCCAAAAAGAGGCGGGCGCCCCGGCTTTGATAAATAAACCGACGGGAATGAAATACATGTTGGCGATGCTGTGTTCAAATCCGGCGGCCACAAAGGCGCTGATGGGCGGGATGATCGCCAGAATGCGGTCGGTGGTGGTGCGGGCGCTGAACGTCATCCACACCGCCAAACAGACCAGCGCGTTGCACAGGATACCAAGAACGATTGCCTGCACGAAGTCGAGGCCCGACTTGGTGTTGGCCGTGGCCAGCGCCGCCGCCCCGACCGCGCCTTTGCCGAACATGTACTGACCGCTGAAAAACATGAGGACGGCTGTGCTCAGCGCCCCGGCAAAGTTGCCAAAATAGACGATGAACCAGTTCTTGAGCAGGAGGCTAGTGCTCACTTTGCCGCCCGCCCAGGCCATGACGATGAGATTGTTGCCGGTGAACAGTTCTGCGCCGCCAACGATGACGAGAATGAGGCCGAGGGTGAAGACCAGACCGGCCAACAAGCGAGTGACGCCGTAAGGCAAATCGCCCGCCCCGGCGACAACGGTGGTGGCGAAGATCGCGCCCTGGGAGATAAAGGCCCCGGCCAGCACCGACAACACAAACATGCTGACTTCGTTGAGGTGCGCTTTCTTCACCCCGATCTGTTCTGCTTTGGCCGCCATCTCGGCAGGGATCAAAGCATCTAATGTGACTGTGTTCGTTGAAGATTCCATTCTCAAGGCTCCTTTGCAGACTGTCGAAAACTTCCGAAGTCTTTTTGAAATCAGACGTTTTTCGTCAGACTTGCGCTTTATCTTACAAATCACTGCCAATTTCAGTCAGTGGCAAATGTCTGGCAGACTAGCGCCGGATGTCATTCATAGCATTCCGCCCAGACCTCACAGGTTTTCGCGGAGCGGACCTGTGAGGTCTGAGTGGGAATCAGTGACAGAGCGCAACGCTGTTTATGATTTCCGACACACGACTTTCGTGGTCAGGGCGGCTACAGTTGAATTCAACTGTTGAGCCATTCAAAGGGAGATTCCGCCATGCCTCAAAAAACTGCCCCGCGTGCCAAGTCACACTTGTTGCCTGCCGCCGCTCATATTCGCACCAACGGCAACGGCCATCGTCTGCCAAAGAAGGCCCTGAAGACAAAATGGGTTTATTGCTTCGACGAAGTGGACGCCGCCGAGAAATATACCAAATGCTGGGACGGCGTGCGCGCCCTGCTGGGCGGCAAGGGCGCGAACCTGGCCGAAATGACCCGAGTCGGCCTGCCCGTTCCACCCGGTTTCACCGTCACCACCGAAGCCTGCAACGCCTATCTTGCCGCCGAAGAGAAATTCCCGCAAGGCATGTGGGAGCAGGAGCTTGAAGCCCTCAAGCAAATTGAGAAGCTGACGGGCAAGAAATTCGGCGACCCGAAGAACCCGCTTCTGGTCTCGTGCCGCTCCGGGGCCAAGTTTTCGATGCCGGGCATGATGGACACCGTGCTCAACATCGGCCTCAACGATGAAACCGCCGCCGGTTTAATGGCCCTGACTCAAGACACCCGTTTTGTCTACGATGCCTACCGCCGTCTGGTGCAAATGTTTGGCACGGTTGTCCTGGGCCTCGCCGACGAACCGTTTGAGGAAGTGTTGACCGGGTACAGAGCCAGGCGAAACGTGACCAACGACGCCGACCTGAGCGTTGAAGACCTGAAGGCGATCACCGCCGAGTTCAAGCAGATCGTCAACCAGAAGGCCGGGCGCGAGTTCCCCGCCGACCCAACCGAGCAACTCAAGCTGGCGACCGAAGCCGTGTTCAAATCGTGGAACGGCAAACGCGCCTTCGACTATCGCAAAGCCGCCGGCATCCCTCACAACCTGGGCACAGGTGTCAACATTGTGACGATGGTCTTCGGCAACATGGGCGAAGGCTCCGGCACGGGTGTGGCTACGACCCGCAACGTCTCGACCGGCGAGAAGGAGATCGAAGGCGACTACCTGACCAACGCTCAGGGTGAGGACGTGGTGGCCGGCACGCGAACGACCAAGCCGATCTCGGCCCTCAAAGATGAGATGCCCAAAGCCTGGGCGCAGTTCGAAAAGATTTGCCGGAAGCTGGAGAGGCACTATCGCGAAGTGCAGGACGTGGAGTTCACTGTCGAGCGCGGCAAGCTGTGGATGTTGCAAACCCGCGACGCCAAGCGCACCGCCCAAGCCGCCGTTCATATTGCCGTTGACCTTGCCGAAGAAAAACTGATCGCCAGAGAAGAGGCCGTCAAGCGCGTCAAGCCTGAGCACGTGGATTACTTCCTCCACCCTCAGTTTGACCCGGCGCAAAAGAAAACCGCCGACTTCATCGCCAAAGGGCTGAACGTTTCGCCGGGGGCGGCGGTCGGCATGATCGTCTTCGACGCCGACACTGCCGAGCAATGGGCGGTGAAGGAGAAGAAAGACGTGATTATGGTGCGGCCCGAAACCAAGCCGGACGACGTGCACGGCATGATTGCCGCCAAAGGCATCCTCACCAGCCGGGGCGGGCGCACCAGCCACGCGGCGCTGGTGGCTCGGCAATTCGGCAAACCGGCAGTGGTCGGCGTGGCGGCGATGGACGTGGATGTTGAGGCGCGGCAGTTCGCCGCAGGTGGCCGGGTCTTCAAAGAAGGCGATTGGGTTTCACTCGACGGCGCCACCGGCGAAGTCTACGCCGGCCAACTCAAGAGCGTCATCCCCGACTTCAACGATCCCTATCTCATCAAACTGCTCTCGTGGGCCGACGACATCCGCAAGCTCGGCGTGTGGGCCAACGCCGACTACCCACGCGATGCAGAACGGGCGCGCATGTACGGCGCGGAAGGCATTGGCCTGTGCCGCACCGAGCACATGTTCTTTGAGACGAACCGTTTGCCGTTCGTCCAGCAAATGATTCTGGCCAAGAGCGACGAAGAGCGGGTTGAACCGTTGGCGAAGTTACTCCCCTTCCAACGCTCCGACTTCGACGGCCTCTTCCGGGCGATGGACGGTTTGCCCGTCACCATCCGCCTGATTGATCCGCCTCTGCACGAGTTCCTGCCGAGCCACGACGAGCTTTTGCACGACGTGACCGAGTTGGAGATGCGGCTGAAACTGCGCGACGGCGACCCGCTGGGCTTTGACCCGCTCAGCCT
Source organism: Chloroflexota bacterium (assembly GCA_016197225.1). Classification (NCBI taxonomy): domain Bacteria; kingdom Bacillati; phylum Chloroflexota; species Chloroflexota bacterium. The sequence goes on along the minus strand of JACPWC010000095.1, from coordinate 68,394 downwards.
GACCGGCGCGCTGGCTCAGAAAAAGAAACTGCTGGCCGCTGTCGAGTCCATGCGCGAAGCCAACCCCATGCTTGGTTTGCGCGGGGTGCGGCTGGGAATTCATTTGCCAGAACTGGTGAAGATGCAGGTACGCGCTATCTTTGAAGCCGCCTGCCAGTGCGCCAAAGAGGGGGTGGACGTTCACCCCAAGATCATGATCCCGCTCACCGCGCACAACAACGAACTCAAGGTCGAGCAAACAATGCTCGAAGAGGAAGCGAAGCGCGTCATGGCCGAGCAAGGCATCGAGATTGATTATCAGTTCGGCACGATGATCGAAATCCCGCGCGCCGCCCTCACTGCCGATCAAATCGCCGAGTATGCTCAGTTCTTCTCTTACGGAACCAACGACCTGACGCAGACGACGTTCGGCATTTCGCGCGACGACGCCGAGACCGGCTTCCTGATGGAATATCTGGAGAAAGGCATCCTGCCCGAAAACCCGTTTGCCTCCATTGACGAGCGCGGCGTGGGCAAGCTGATGGAAATGGGCGTGAGGCTTGGGCGGGAGACGCGGCCAACCCTTGAGGTGGGAATCTGTGGCGAACATGGCGGCGACCCGAAGAGCATTGACCTGTGTCACCGCATCGGCTTGAACTATGTGAGTTGCTCGCCGTTCCGCGTGCCAATTGCCCGGCTGGCGGCGGCCCACGCGGCAATTGGAGAGTTTGAGAAAGACTTGTAAACCATAAGTAGACACAAGTCATCCAAATCAATGCGCTATGTCACTAGAAGGCGAGGAGCTATTGAGTTAGGCTTTTCTGAAAGCACGAGAACCCTTTTGGAGAGCCATTTATGACGAACAGAAACAAGGTAACAATTGACGGCAACGAAGCCGCCGCTAACATCGCCTACAAAGTCAACGAAGTCATCGCCATTTACCCCATCACTCCGTCCTCGGCGATGGGCGAGTGGGCCGACCAGTGGGCGTCTGAAGGAAAGAAGAACCTGTGGGGCACTGTGCCGCTGGTCGCCGAAATGCAGAGCGAGGGCGGCGCGGCCGGCGCGGTGCACGGCGCACTGCAAACCGGATCGCTGACGACGACCTTCACCGCCTCGCAAGGCCTATTGTTGATGATCCCCAACATGTACAAGATCGCCGGTGAACTCACCGCCACAGTCTTTCACGTCAGCGCCCGGTCAATCGCCACGCAAGGCCTCTCAATTTTTGGCGATCAGTCGGACGTGATGGCCGTCCGCGCCACCGGCTGGGCCATGCTGGCCTCCAACTCGGTGCAGGAAGTGATGGACATGGCGCTGATCGCCCACGCGGCTACACTCGAAGCGCGTGTGCCGTTCGTTCACTTCTTCGACGGCTTCCGCACTTCACACGAAGTGATGAAAATTGAAGAGATTGACGATGCGCTTTGCGGGGCCATGATTGACGACGACCTGGTGCGCGCTCACCGGGGACGCGGCCTCTCGCCCGAGCACCCGGTTCTACGGGGTTCCGCTCAAAACCCGGACGTGTTCTTTCAGAGCCGCGAGACGGTCAACCCTTATTACAAAGTCTGCCCGGCCATCGTCCAAAATGCGATGGACAAATTCGCCGAACTGACCGGGCGCGAGTATCACTTGTTCGACTATGTGGGCGCGCCGGATGCCGAGCGGGTGCTGGTGATGATAGGCTCAGGCGCAGAAGTGGCCGAAGAGACAGTTGATTACCTGATCGCTCACAACCCCAACGAAAAGATCGGCGTGCTCAAAGTGCGGCTGTTCCGCCCGTTTGCCATCGAGCACTTCATCAGAGCTTTGCCGCCCACAACAAAGACGATTGCCGTGCTGGATCGGACGAAGGAGCCGGGAAGCACGGGCGAGCCGCTGTATCAAGACGTGATGACGGCCCTGGCCGAGTCGGTGAACAGTGGCGCTCTCCCTGCCCTGCCCCGAGTCATTGGCGGGCGCTACGGTCTGGCTTCCAAAGAATTCACCCCGGCCATGGTCAAGGCCGTCTTCGACGAACTCAAGAAGGGCAAGCCCAAGAATCATTTTGTCGTCGGCATCAACGACGACGTGACCCGCAACAGTCTTGATTATGACTGCTCCTTCAGCACCGAAGGCGAAGGCACGGTGCGGGCCATGTTCTACGGCTTAGGTTCGGATGGCACGGTGGGCGCAAACAAAAACTCGATCAAAATCATTGGTGAAGAGACGGACTTTTACGCGCAAGGTTACTTCGTCATCGACTCGAAGAAGTCTGGCTCGGTGACGATCTCGCACTTGCGCTTCGGGTCAAAGCCCATTCACTCGTCCTACCTGATCGCGTCGGCCAATTTCGTGGCCTGCCACCAGTTCAACTTTCTGGAACGCTTCGACATGCTTCAGAATGCCGAGCCGGGGGCAGTGTTCCTGCTCAACAGCCCCTACGCCGCCCACGACGTGTGGGGTTATTTGCCGCGCAAGGTTCAAGAGGAGATCATTGCCAGGAAGATTCGTTTCTTTGTGATTGACGGCTACAAAGTCGCCCGTGAAACCGGCATGGGCGGGCGCATCAACACCATTATGCAAACCTGCTTCTTCGCCATCAGCGGCGTTTTGTCGCGAGAGGAGGCGATTGAGGCCATCCATCATTCCATTCAAAAGACTTACGGCAAGCGCGGCGAAGCTGTTGTCCTGCGAAACTTTGACGCCGTCAACCAGACGCTTCACTACCTGAACGAAGTCGAAGTCCCGGTGGAAGCCAAGAGCCTGATTGAGATGCGGCCTCCGGTGCCGGTTGAAGCGCCAGAGTTTGTGCAAAAGGTGACGGCGAAGATGATTGCCGGCCTGGGCGACGACCTGCCAGTGAGCGCCTTGCCAGTGGACGGCACTTACCCAACCGGGACGGCGCAGTGGGAGAAGCGCAACATTGCCCTTGAGATTCCAGTTTGGGATCCAAATGTCTGTATTCAATGCGGCAAGTGCGTGCTGGTGTGCCCGCACGCTGTCATCCGCGAGAAGGTTTACCAGGCGCACTATCTTGAAGGCGAACCGGAGACGTTCAAATCCACCGCCGCCCGCTGGAAAGAATTTGCCGAATGGAAATACACGCTACAAGTTTCGCCCGAAGATTGCACCGGTTGCGCCCTGTGCGTGGAAGCCTGCCCGGCCAAGAACAAGAGCGAGACACGGCTCAAAGCGATCAACATGGCCGCCCAGCCGCCACTGCGCGAAGCCGAGAGCGACAACTGGAAGTTCTTCCTTGAACTGCCGGAAGTGGATCGGCGCGGCCTCAATCTCAACTCGGTGAAGGACTCGCAACTGCTCCAGCCGCTCTTTGAATTTTCGGGCGCGTGCGCGGGCTGTGGCGAAACGCCCTACCTCAAACTGCTCTCGCAGTTGTTCGGCGACCGAGCCATCATCGCCAACGCCACCGGCTGTTCTTCGATTTATGGCGGCAACCTGCCCACCACGCCCTGGGCCAAGAACAAAGACGGGCGCGGCCCGGCCTGGGCCAACTCGCTTTTTGAGGACAACGCCGAATTCGGGTTGGGCTTCCGGCTCACGCTCGACAAGCAAACGGCGTTTGCCCATGAGCTGTTGACCCAACTTTCCGGCGAGCTTGGCGACGACCTTGTGCGAGCCATCCTGAACGCCGATCAAGCCGCTGAAGCCGGAATTCAAGAGCAACGCGAGCGAGTGAAGACTCTGAAAGAAAAGTTGTTAGCTATTAGTAATTCAAACTACCAATCCCAAATTACCAATCTCTTGAGCGTAGCCGACATTCTGGTGAAACGCTCGCTCTGGATCGTAGGCGGCGACGGCTGGGCTTACGACATTGGCTATGGCGGGCTTGATCATGTGTTGGCTTCAGGCCGCAACGTCAACGTGCTGGTGCTCGACACCGAAGTGTATTCCAACACCGGCGGGCAGGCGTCCAAGTCTACCCCGCGCGCGGCGGTTGCCAAGTATGCCGCCAGCGGCAAGGGCCAGGCCAAGAAAGATTTGGGGATGCTGGCGATGGCCTACGGCAACATTTACGTCGCTCGCGTGGCCATGGGCGCGAACGATGCCCAAACAATCAAAGCCTTCATCGAAGCCGAAGCCTTCGATGGCCCGTCTCTCATCATCGCCTACAGTCACTGCATCGCTCACGGCTACGATCTTCGCTTTGGGCTTGAACAGCAAAAGAAAGCGGTGCTCTCCGGCTACTGGCCGCTCTATCGCTACAACCCCGGCCTGGCGAAGACGGGCCACAACCCGTTCAGCCTCGATAGCAAAGCGCCGAGCCTCGCGCTCGACAAATATATGTACAACGAAAACCGTTTTCAGATGCTCACCCAGACCAACCGCGCCCGCGCTGAAGAGCTTCTCAAGCTGGCGCAGGAAGACGTGAACAAGCGATGGAAGCAGTATGAGCAACTGGCAAAGGAGAATGGCGGCTAGTTGGTTGGGTAGTCAGGTGGTTGGGTGGTTAGGCCCAACCACCTAACCACCTAACCACCTGAGGAGCAGACTTATGCCTGATCTACGTACAACCTACCTCGGCCTCAATCTGAGCAGTCCGCTTGTGCCATCGGCCTCGCCGCTCTCAAAGAACCTGGGCAACATCAAGCGCCTGGAAGACGCCGGGGCGGCGGCCATTGTCATGTACTCGCTTTTTGAGGAGCAGATCAACCAGGAGAGTCATCATCTTGATTTCTGCCTGACGCAAGGCACAGACAGTTACGCCGAGGCCCTCACCTACTTCCCCGAACCGCAGACGTTCAACCTCACACCCGATCTTTATCTTGAGCATATAAGGAAAGCCAAAGAGTCCGTGAGCATCCCCATCATCGGCAGTCTCAACGGCGTCTCCAGCGGTGGCTGGGTAAAGTACGCCAAAAAGATTCAGGAAGCCGGGGCAGACGCGCTTGAACTCAATATGTACTTCGTGCCCACCGACGTCAACACGCGAAGCGATCTCATCGAAGACATGTACTGCGATCTGGTGGTGGACATCAAACGCGAAGTCACGATCCCGGTGGCGGTGAAGATCAGCCCATTCTTCACCTCCATCCCTCACATTACTAAACGGCTGGCGCGAGACGGCGCTCAGGGACTGGTGCTGTTCAACCGTTTCTATCAACCCGATTTTGATCTGGAAAATCTGGAAGTTGTTCCCCGCGCCACCTTAAGCACCCCTCAAACCCCCGGCGCTCTTCGCCTGCCGTTGACGTGGATCGCCATTCTTTACGGGCGCCTCAACGCCGACCTGGCCTTGACCTCGGGCGTGCATAGCGCCGAGGACGCGCTGAAGGGGTTGATGGCCGGGGCGGCCGTCACCATGATGGCCTCCGAGTTACTGCAAAATGGCATCCACCGCCTGACCGACATTCGCGCTGATTTGATCCGCTGGATGGAAGAGCATGAGTATGACTCGGTGACGCAGATGCGCGGGAGCATGAGCCAGAAGTCGGTGGCCTTCCCGGCAGCCTTCGAGCGGGCGCAGTACATGAAGGCGATCACCAGTTACGAAATCCCACACAGTTGATGGGCATTGCTCGTGAATCAAAAACGCGGCGCGTCCTGTTGGATGCGCCGCGTTTTTTAGAGTCGGCTAAACCCTGTCTGGTGTCGGGTCGGTCTCCATACGTTTAATCAACCCGCCGCGCAGTTTCATGACCGCCTTCTTGAAGGCCGGAATGCGAGAGATAAGCAACAACACCACCACGCCGCCATAAGCCAGCGGCTCGCGAATATCCGATTTGACCAGCCAGACGTAATGAACGACGGCCAACAGTCCGGCCACGTAAACCAGCCGGTGAAGCCGCTTCCAGTTTTTGCCCAGCTTCTTCATCCACCATTGCATAGAAGTGATCGCCAACGGCAACAAGATCAAGAAAGCGGCGAACCCGACGAGGGCGTAGCGCTTCTCGAAGATGGCTTCGTAGATCAACCCCAGGTCGAAGCCATAGTCCAAGCCGATAAACGTCAGGAAGTGCAAGGCGACGTAGAGAAAGGCATACAGCCCCAGCGCCCGCCGGACTTTGATGGCTTCTTTGAAGCCAAAGACGGTGTTGAGGGGCGTGCAGGCCAGCGAGAGCACCAGCAGAACCAGCGCCGCCTTGCCGGTGCGAAAGGTGATGTCCTGAATCGGGTTGACGGTCAGGTTGTCGGCGAAATAATCCCAGATGAGCAAAATCAACGGAATCAAAGACCCGAGGTGAACTGCTATTTGAAACTTGGTGAACTTGAAGCGAGGCATAAATCCAGCCGCAAATTGCGTGAATGAACACGAACTTGCATGTCAATTCGCGATAATTAGCGAAATTCGCGGCAAAGCTTTTAGTAGTTGGCGCGCAAGTCCAGGCCGTCGTAAAGGGAAGTCACTTCTTCCTCGTAGCCGTTGAACTTCAAGGTCTTGCGGCGGCCAAGCTCGCCAATGCGGCGCTCGGTGCCCTGCGACCAGCGCGGGTGATCCACCTCCGGGTTGACGTTGGCGTAGAAGCCATATTCGTTCGGGGCGGCGGCCATCCACAGTGAAGTCGGCATCTCGGCTACCAGATCAATCTTCACAATGGACTTGATGCTCTTGAAGCCGTACTTCCACGGCACAGCCAGGCGAAGCGGCGCGCCGTTTTGCGGCAACAGGTCTTTGCCGTAAAGGCCGGTCACCATCAGCGCCAGGTCGTTCATGGCTTCGTCCAATCGCAAGCCTTCGGCGTAAGGCCACACGTACCAGGGACTGCTCAAACCCGGCATCTGCTCCGAATCGTAGAGCGTCTCGAAGCGCACAAACTTGGCCTCGGATTTTGGATCGGCCTCCTTGAGCAACTTCGCCAGTGGAAAGCCCTGCCAGGGAATGACCATTGACCAGGCCTCGACACAACGATGGCGATAGATGCGCTCTTCCTGATCGAAGCTCTTGCGGATGTCGTCAATGTCGTAAGTCTTGGGATTGTTGACCAGGCCGCCTACTTCCACTGTCCAGGGCGACGTTTTGAAATCTTTGGCCAACGGGGCAACCGACTCTTTGTCGGTTGAAAACTCATAATAATTGTTATAGCCGGTGACGGCTTCGTAGGGTGTGGCCGGGTCGCCCAACTCGTCGGTGAGGCCGGCGGCTTCCCCGGCCTCTGTCTCAGGTGTCGCCGCCGGCTTTGCGCCGCAGGCGCTCAGGATGAGCGAGGTGGCGGTGACGATGCCCATTTGTTTGAGAAACTCGCGCCGCGAGAGGTAGACGTGTTCGAGAGTGATTTCGGATGACGGGATTTTGATCATGGCGACTCCTAAAGCATTTTGGTGAAGATGTCCTTAGAGTTATAGTCCAGAGTCATTAACGATTCATTACATCAAACCAGCCGCCGGGGCAGGCTTTTCAGCCAGGATTTGTGGAAGAAAAGGTTGCCATTGAGATCAACTCGAAGTTGGATGTCCATGATGAACTCGGTTTCGGTGCAACGGACACTGCCAGAGGAATGGATTTCTATCTGGTAGCCCGATTCTTCCAGGCGATAAACCACTTCGTTGAACATGCGCGTCTTGAGCGGATCAATCTGGTGGGTTGCCATTTCGATCCGTTCCGAGGCGAACAACGACCGCCCATCGGGCAAAACGGCGGTTCCCCCTTCGTACACGTTGACGGTCATTGTCTGGTTGATCACATCTTCGACAATCTGCCAAACAGGCGGGGCGTCGGTTCCACCGCCAACTTCGACAAGTTCCGGCGGCGTGGTCTTGAAACTGGGGGGCTGAAGGCGCGGGGCGTTGAGGGAAACCGCAGGAAGTATCAACCGCGACAGCGTGGCCGAGCCGCGATGAAGATAGTTGTCGGACTTGTAAGGCGAAGGCCAGATGACGGGCCAGTAGGCGCTGGCAAGACTGAGGCGAATTCGGTGGCCAGGGAGGAAGCGGTAGGCGGTTGACCGGAGTTGAACTTTGATTTCGTAAACGGTGTTGGGAGTCAGCGGTTCGGGGTTAATATGACTGTCGCGATGAGTCAGATTAAGAACGCCAGCCGTGACCTGAAACACACTTCCATCCGGGGCAACGTCGGCCAGGCGGACGACGACGGTGGCAACCGGCGCACTGCAACTGAGGTACAACACGGCTTCGGGGAAACCGATCACGTCCAGCGGCTCGTCGAGCGGCTCACTGGTGTAAGTGGGAATGATGGCTTCTTCGAGGCGAAGATCGCGGGCCAAACCGTTTGGCCCGTAACCGGCGCCCCAGCAGAGGGCGGCGTGCGTGCCGTGAGTTGGGCGGTGAGGGTAGTGGTCGAGATTAGAGACTGGACGCTCTGCTTGGAGATTGGACAGGGTCGCGTCGCCAAGATAGAGCGTGTGAGGTTGAGTCCCTTCAACCGGAAAAGTGTTTGCGCTGATCCACTGGCCGTTGAACTTGGATGGGAAGGCTTCGGGCGCAGTGTGCTCGTAACGGAATAACGTGAGCGGTGGCTCGTTCATCACACCGTTGTCAATGCCGTTGAGCCAATACTCAAAGAAGCGCACCATCTCGTGGAGATGATCAAGGTTCGGGCCGGGGTAGGCCGAGTCGGGGTAAGAATGTACCCAGTTGCCAATGAGGCCCTTGACGCCCGTCGCCTGTGTGCATCGTTCCTGCATCCGCAAAACCGAGTTGACGTACTCATCCATCCAGCCGCCAATGTTGAAGACCGCGCATTTGATTCCTGTGTAGTCGGGCGCGAGCGAGCCGTTACGCCAGTAAGGACCGTCAGTTTGTTGCTGTAGCCATTCAATCAGCCAGGGCGGAGTCTTTTTCAGTCGTTCCTTCCACTGCTCGGCCCACTTTGCTCCAGCATATTCCAGTTTGGGCGGCATGGCGTTCATACCCACCATGCTCACCGCGTACTGGGCCAGTTCGCTCACGGTGAGACAGCCGCCGAGGTAGTGTACGTCGTCGGTGTAACGATCGTCGGTGGCGTACATGGGGATGATGGCTTTGAGGTGCGGCGGCTGGAGCATGGCGACTTGGATCGAAGTGAAGCCGCCGTAGCTGATGCCCCACATGCCAACTTTGCCGTTGCACCAGGGTTGGGCCGCCAGCCATTCCACAGTGTCGTAGCCATCCTGCGTTTCCTCTCGCGTATACTCGTCGTAGGCAATGCCTTCACTGCTCCCCGTGCCGCGAACGTCGAGGCGGCAAAAGGCAAAGCCGCGCTGGGCAAAGTAAGTGCCATGCTGGTGATCCGAGTTGTAACGCCAGTCGTCTTTGCGATAGGGGATCATTTCGAGAATGGCAGGGAACGTCTCACCTTCGGTTTTGGGAACGGGCAGCCAGAGGTTGGCGGAGAGTTCGATGCCATCGCGCGTGGAAATGCGGATATTGTATAGAATACGAACTTGGTAAAAGTCTGTGGCAACCATGGGGATCAATATGACTTTATCAATCTTTCAAGTATGCTATACAAATTCGCAATAACGAGGAACGGCATTACCAGCATCCAAATTAGATGCACAGCCTCAACCGATGAGTGGGCTCCATATTTCTGTCTAACCTCAGGGAACTGTGCCCATCCTCTTACAAAATTAGACCCTCCGAGAAAAACCCAAAACACATTATGCAAATGAGCACTTTCGAGATATGACATCGGCAGAAGCCATCGTAAAACTAACACCGTAGCCGCGCTTATCAAGAATGCTGTTGCAACCCACATTAATGTGATCCATTTTCTTGAGACTTCTTTCTTGCGAATTTTCTCGAAAAGCATCCAAACAGCCAGCCAAGGCGTGAAGATGGATAGGAAAAGCGCAACAAAAGGCATCGCAAACTCCATAACATTTTCCTCCGTTATAAGCCTCTTTAGAGTCGTAATTGTAGAGTGCCAAGTCTGTATATCATAATAGCTTCCTGTTATATTTCTCCATCACTCTCCTCACCTCCTCCAACGGCAACGCATGCGCCGTGCGGCCCTTGAAGCCGGTCGTGGTCTCCGCCGCCGTCAGCACGTTCAGGATTGCTTCTTCCACCACTTCAGCCTCAGCTTCAAATATCTCGTTCAGGTGATGATGCGGCATCATCTTCAAATCGTAGAGCGACTCGCCGTGATCGGCGAAGTGGTTGCCGGTGGCAAAGGCCAGAAAGATGTCGCCACTGCCATTGTGGCCAATGCCACCCGTGCGCGCCAGACCGACTGTGGCCCGCTGGGCCAGCCGGTTGCACTGGGTCGGGATTAACGGCGCATCGGTGGCGACGATGATGATGATGGAACTGGTGTCGGGCGCTTCGCCCCAGGGCATGGGTGTGTGCGTCGCCGGAATTTCGCGCCCAACCGGAACCCCGTCTATCCGAAACAAGTTACGGTCGCCGTGATTGGCCTGCACCAGCGCCCCAATTGTGTACGTGCCGCTCTTGGTTTCGACAACGCGCGACGAAGTGCCGATGCCGCCCTTGAAGTCGTTGCAAATCATGCCGGTTCCGCCGCCTACACAACCCTCGGCCACCAAGCCGGGGGCGGCGTTGTCCAGCGCGGCGTAGACATGCTCTTTCGTGAGTTGATGGGCGTCAGCGTCGTTCAGCCAGCCGTCCCACGTTTCGGCCACCACCGGCAGAGCGCCAATGTCGGTGTGGCCGCGCTCGTGGCCGTAGCTCACCATCGCTTCATGCACCAGCCCCACCTGATGGGTGTTGGTGATCGCAATAGGCGAACAGAGCAGGCCGGACTCGGTGAGCCAGTGCATGCCCGTCATCTCGCCGCACCCGTTGAACGAGTGAAAGCCCGCAAACGCATTATCCTTCCAGATATTGCCCTCACGCGGCGCGATCACCGTCACCCCGGTGCGGGCGATTCGTGGTCCGTCGTGGATGAGCGTGGTGTGACCCACCCACACGCCGGGCACGTCGGTGATGGCGTTGTTCGGGCCAGCGGGATAAGTGCCGATAGTGATGCCGAGATCACGAAGTCGAGCGCGGGTCATAAAATTCCTCCTGAGAATGAAGTGCGACAAGTATAACCCGGTCTCTCAAACAGCCGCTTGACATCATTCGCTTTGACTCTATACTGTGACAAATCTTCGCTGGAGGCCGACATGAACACAACCCGTCCATCACGTTCGTGGCTGTATCAATCAACACTCCTTCTATTGCTGGTTGTATTGTTGACGATGCTGATCAGCGCCGGGAGCGGCGCGGGACTCAAGGCCAAGCGCCGTAGTGGAACGGTGCTGGCGAGTGTGGTGAATGCGCCGGTCGTTCAAAGGACGACGGCGGCTTTGCCGCCGCTGGCTGGCGGCTTCTCTGCACAAACCCGACTCGGCTACACTTCGGGCGATCAATGGGAACCGGCCATTGCCGCCGATCGTTTCGGACACGTCTACATGCTCTACCCGCAATACCTGGGCGTTCCGGGTTGCCCGTCTTGTCCCAACCCGACCATGATTCTGCAAATCAGCAATGATCGCGGCGCGACATGGGCCGCGCCGACGCAGATTGCCCCGCCCGGAACCGGCCAGTGGGATGCGCAAATTGTGGTTGACCCGGTTGACGGTCAAACCATGTACGCTTCGTGGTTGCAGAACGGAAAGAGCGACACTGTCGTCGCCAAGTCCATTGACTTTGGAGCAACGTGGTCGGTTGTCACCGCCGAAAGCACCAACGCCGGAACCGACAAGCCCATCCTGGCCGTGCGCGGCCAGAACGTGTACGTGGTCTTCAACCATGCCCAAAAAGTATGGGCGGCTTCGTCGCACAATGGCGGCGCAACGTTCACTGTTGCTCAGATCAATCCAAATGCCAAGCTGGGCTGGTCGCTGGCGGGCGGCGGCACGGTAACGCCCGACGGCAGTGTGTACTTCTCGTGGGCCGGTTACAAACAAAACGGCGGCGCGAAAGGGCCAGTGAATTTGTACGTGAGCAAATCGTCGGACGGCGGGGCCACTTGGACAAACACTGTGCTCGACGTGTCAGGCGCGCCGCCGGACTGCTCGGCCTACTTATGCGGCTGGGCTTACCTCGGCGCACAAATGACGATGGCCTCGGACGCGGCAGGCACTTTGTATGCGTTGTGGAATTCAAACGTGACCGACAAAACCCCGAGCCGCATCTACTTCGCCAAATCCACCAACGGCGGTGGGACATGGTCAACCAAAGCGGACGTGTCGCTCGCGCCTGCCAACACGCCGCACGCCTTCCCGGCCATCGCCGCCGGAGCCGCTGGCGACGTTCGCATCTCGTGGATGGATGCTCGCTCGCCCAGCGGATTCTGGAATACTTACTACCGTAGTTCCACCAACAGCGGCTTAACCTGGTCGTCTGAAGTTGACATTTCGACCTTCGTCGCCGGGCATAGTTACATCACCGCCGACGGCTTCCGCTTCCCGTTCGGCGACTACTACGAGATGGACATTGACGATCAGGGCAACACCCATGTGATTATGGGCGAAGGCTACAGCTACGACAGCCCGGGGTCAATTTGGTATACGAAGGGCAGGTAAAAACACCAGCCACGAATTGCACGAATTTACACGAAGAACAAAGGTTTCGTGATCATTCGCGCAAAGCGATTCGTGGCAAAGCCTTATGTTTCTCTTCTATTTTTCCATCAGCCTTGCCGTCGTCTCCAGCGCTCTCTATCACCTTTTTCAAAAGCTCACTCCAGTCAACGCCAATCCGGCCCTTGCCCTCCTCGTCACTTACGCTACGTCGCTTGTGCTCTGCCTGGGCCTCATCCCTTTCTACCCGATCAAAGATGGGCTGAGCAACGCCTTCAAGCAGTTGAATTGGGCCAGCCTCGCGTTAGCCTTCGCCCTCGTCGGCCTGGAAATGGGATTTTTGCTCGTCTACCGTTCGGGCTGGAATCTCGGCATCGCTGGCACGGTCACCAACGTCGCCAGCGCCTTGATTTTGATTCCTGTGGGGCTGTTGCTGTTCAAAGACAAAATCACACTGACGAATCTGATCGGCGTGGTGGTTTGCATTGTTGGGTTGGTGATGGTCAATCGAAAATAGAATTGGTAGGCCCGAGAGTCGCCATCTAATCCGCCCATCACCTTTGATCTTAAGTTACCCGGCCCCTGCTGGGATGCCGCCGCCGAAGGAACAAAGGGCATCAAAGAACCAGAGACTATTAGCGGATTAGAGAGCACCCCTTACTGCCCTCTGACTTCAAAAGAAATGCAAATCAAAACCGCCCTCCCTCACCCCACTCGCGAAATCGAAAACACCTTCATCCCGCTGGCCGACGGCACAAAGCTGGCCGCCCGCATCTGGTTGCCGGTTGACGCTGAAAGCAATCCTGTTCCCGCCATTCTCGAATACATTCCGTATCGCAAGAATGACGGCACGGCCCTCCGCGACTCGATCCGGCATCCCTACGTCGCCGGGCACGGCTACGCCTGCGTGCGGGTGGACATGCGCGGCAGTGGCGACTCCGACGGCCTCCTGCTCGACGAGTATTTGCTTCGAGAGCAGGACGATGCGCTCGAAGTGTTGAAGTGGATCGCGGCGCAAAAATGGTGCTCTGGCAACGTCGGCATCATCGGCAAATCGTGGGGCGGCTTCAACGGCTTGCAAATCGCCGCCCGCAGGCCGCCCGAACTCAAAGCCATCATCACCGTCTGCTCCACCGACGACCGCTACGCCGACGACGTGCATTACATGGGCGGCTGTCTGCTGGCCGACGAAATGCTGTCCTGGGCGTCCATCATGCTCCTCTACAACGCCAAGCCGCCCGATCCAAAATTCGTCGGCGAGCGCTGGCGCGAGATGTGGCTCAACCGGCTCGAAAACACGCCGCCCTTTGTCGAGGCCTGGCTTACGCACCAGCGGCGCGATGCGTTTTGGAAACACGGCTCGGTGTGTGAGGAGGGGCGGTTCGTGAACCGCCCCTACGGCGACATTACCTGCGCCGTCTATGCTATCGGCGGCTGGGCCGATGCTTACACAAACGCCATCCCGCGTTTGTTCGAAAATCTCTCCTGCCCGCGCAAGGGCCTCATCGGCCCGTGGGCGCATAACTATCCCGAAGAAGGCGTGCCGGAACCGGCCATCGGCTTCAACCAGGAATGTTTGCGCTGGTGGGATTACTGGCTCAAAGGGACCTACGGCACTGGCATCATGGAAGAGCCAATGTTGCGCTCCTATATTTTGGATAGTGTGCCGCCTGCCGCGCATCACCCTCGCTGGCCGGGCAAGTGGGTTGCCGACTCCACCTGGCCGCCAGCCTCAATAACCAATCACCAATTACTAATTACCAACAACGGCCTCTCCAAGACCTCTGCCCCAGAATCTCAACTCACTCTCACCGGCGCGCAAGCCAATGGCTTGATGGCGGGCGTGTGGTGTGCCTATGGTCTGCCCGGCGATTTTCCGACCGATCAGCGCCCCGACGACGCCCTCTCGCTCTGCTTCGACTCGGCGCCGCTCGACTCGCCACTCGACATTCTCGGCTTCCCCGAAGCAACTCTGAGCGTGTCGGTGGATCAACCGAACGCGCTGATCGCTGTCCGACTGTGCGACGTTTCACCAAGGGGGACTTCGACGTTAATCACCCGAGGCCTGCTCAACCTCACCCACCGCGACTCTCACGAGGAGCCGTCGCTCGTTGAACCGGGCAAACGTTATACCGTGACAGTGAAGCTAAACGCAATCGGGTATTCGATAGCCAAAGGCCACCGGATTCGAGTGGCGGTCTCCCCGACGTATTGGCCGTTTGCCTGGCCCTCACCCAAGCCTGTCATTCTTACCCTCTTCACAGGATCAAACAGTTATTTGAATCTGCCTACGCGATTTGCTCAGCCTGCCGATTCGACTCTCCAGCCGTTTGAGCCGCCCGAAGTTTCCACGCCGCTCTCGTTGACAACCTTGCGCGTCGCCAACCGCTCGCGTGAAGTGCATCATGATTTGATCAGCGGCAAACACACTCTGGTGGATCACAACGACTCGGGGCGCGCGCGCTATCCCGACGGTTTGGAGTACGACAACGACGACACTGACACTTACACCATCGTCGAAGGCGACCCGCTCTCGGCAACGGTGAAGTGTGATCGTTCGGCTGAACTGCGGCGCGGCGACTGGCGCGTTCGCATTGAAACGTCGAGCCTGATGACCTCAGACGCGACGACTTTCCGGGTCACGAACAGTGTGAATGCTCACGAGGGGAACACGCGCGTCTTCAGCAAAACGTGGACATTTGCCGTGCCGCGTGACATGGTGTAGAACATGGATGCGTGGAACGCGAAGCGAACAGATCGATCCGTTAAATTCCACGCATCCGTGTTATGACTCTGATTGCCCGATCCAAATAATCGTGCTACTCTAAGGGCACAAAACGCCGTGTGGCCGACGGCCACAACTTACAACCAAATCATCAGGAGGAGACACATGTCCACGAAACGACACTGGTATTTACCCGTTCTACTGACCCTGACCATTATGGTTTCGGCCTGCGGCAGCGGGAGCGCCACCACTGCCGCGCCCGTCGCCACCCAACCGGCGGCCACGACCGCGCCCGCTTCGGGTGAGCCGGTGGTGATGAAAATTGGCAGTCAATTCCCCCCTGACACGCTCAACCCGGCTTATGCCTTTTTGGCCGCGTCCTATACCATCTTCGATCTGGTCTACAGCTCGCTCGTCAAGGAAGGCCTCGACGGCCAGTACTACGGCGACCTGGCCGCCAGTTGGTCTCACTCCGACGATAACCTGACCTGGACGTTTACCCTCAAAGACAATATCAAGTATCACAACGGCACGCCGCTCACAGCGGAAGATGTGGCCTGGAGCATCAACGAGATTCACAATGACCCCGAGGGCTGGGCCACCCTGGTCAACTACACCAACGGCTTCAAAGAAATAACTGCCCTCGACGACAAGACGGTGCAGATCACCCTCGACTATCCCATCAGCAACATGGAATACCGGGTGTCGTTCCTGTACGCGCTCTGGCGGGCAGACTTCGAGCCTCTCGACACCACCGAGGCCTTACAGAACTTTACCAACGACCAGTTGATTGGAAGCGGGGCCTTCAGCCTCAAAACGTGGGAAAAGGATCAAAACGTCCTGATCCTCGACGCCGACCCGGATTTCTATGACGGGCGGCCCGTCGTCGATCAGCTCATCTTCCAGACGTTCGACAACTCGGACGCATTGGTGCAAGCCTTGAAGGTGGGCGATATTGACGTGATCAACCTCGTGCCGAACAGCGCCTTTGAGACGGTGAAGACATTTGATAACGTGGTGGCCGTCAACCTGCCGAGCCGTTCGTTCGACGAGTTGATTGTCAACTCGGTGCGCGACGACAACGACACGGCCCCCACCGGCAACCCGGCGCTGAAAGACCCGCAAGTGAAGCTGGCCATTGCTCAGGCCATCAACAAACAAGACCTGGTGGACATTGTGTTTCAGGGGCTGGGCAAGCCCGGCTGGTCAATCGTCGCTCCGGCTTTGGGCGGCGGCTTCTGGCACAATTCCAACGTGCAGGATGTTCAGTTTGACCCGGCAAAAGCCAACCAAATTCTCGACGATGCCGGTTATGCCAAAGGCGCGGACGGAATCCGGGAGAAAGACGGGGTGAGGTTGGAGATGCGGTTGCAGTATGATGCGACCTCGTCCGAATATGCCCGCGACGCCGATTTGATCTCCAACTGGCTCAAGGACATTGGCATCAAGGCCAGCCCGGAGGCCGTGGACGCCGACACGCTGATCGCCGCCACCACCGGCGTCGGCGATTACGACCTGGTCATTTGGGGCTGGGGCGGCGACCCCGACCCGGACTTCATCCTGAGCATCATGCTCTGCGATCAGTTCGTCGTGGGCGGTTGGAGCGACAGCGGCTATTGCAACTCGGACTACGATCAGTTGTATCTCGATCAGCAAAAGTCCGGCGACCCGGCAGACCGCCAGCAGATCATTTGGAAGATGCAGGAGATGTTGTTCAAGGACAATCCGTACATCGTACTTTACAATTACGACGATCTCTACGCCTACCGCTCAGATCGTTTCACCAATTTCCAGCTCGACCAGCCTAACGCCAATATTACCGACGCGCTGGTTCTGCAACATGCCGAGCCAGTGAAGTAGCCTGCCTGAAGCCTGAAGGAGGTCCGATGAATCGACGCGATTATCTGCTCCGCAAAGTCGTCATCGCTCTGATTACATTGGCCGTGGTGGTGACGCTGGATTTTCTGCTGTTCCGCGTCTTGCCCGGCGATCCGGTGCGCGCCGTCATCGGGCGTAATGTCCGTATTTCCAAAGAGTCGCAGGATGCGTTACGCGCACAGTTCGGGCTGGATAAACCCGTGTTCCCCGATCAGTTCTTTGCTACTTTAGGCCAATGGGCTAAAGGCAACCTGGGCATCTCGTGGTCACTGCGCCGCCCGGTCTCCGACATCCTCACCACCAAACTCGGCAACACGCTTTTGCTGGTCACTCTCGGCCAGACCTTCTCGATTGCGCTTGGCATCGCCCTGGGGTTGTTTGCGGGTTGGAAGCGCAAGACAGCGGTGGATGTTGGCTCGTTGACGTTTTCGCTGGTCACCTGGGCCATCCCCACTTTTTGGCTGGGCATCATTTTACTGGCGGCGGGTAGCACCTGGCTGGGCCTGCCCACCGGCGGCACGGTTCAACCGGAGAACATTGGCAAGCCGCTGTGGGAGGTGTGGCCGGACGTGGCCGTTCATCTCGTCCTGCCCACCCTCACTTTCACCGTCGTTTATCTCGGCGAGTACATGCTCATCATGCGTTCGTCGGTGCTGGAAGTGTTGAGCGAAGATTACATCCTCACCGCCAAAGCCAAAGGATTGAGCCACTGGCAGGTTCTGCGCCGCCACGCGCTCAAGAATGCCATGTTGCCCATCGTCACCCTCGTCGCTCTCAACCTGGGCTTCACCGTCGCCGGGGCGATTTACATTGAGACGGTCTTCTCCTACGATGGCCTGGGCAAGCTGTTTCAAGAGGCGCTCGACAAGCAGGACTTCCCTTTGCTCCAGGGCGCTTTCCTGTTGCTGGCCGTGGCCGTCATTGGGGCCAACCTGCTGGCCGACATCATTTACACCTACCTTGATCCGAGAGTGAAGGCAACGTAATGTCCGAACGCTGGAGTCTCATCAAACGCAACCTGCTCGACTTCTGGAAAGTGTTCCGGGGCAACCGGCCCGGTTTGTTGGGCGCGTTTCTCCTATTCTCGTCGTTGTTTCTGGCGTTCTTCGCGCCCTGGCTGACTCCCTATGGCACTTCCGACACCATCCGCGATGCCAACGGCAAGGCGATGACGTTTGCCTCACCCGCCGAGCATGGCCCGCTTGGCACCGACGACGCCGGGCACGACATTTGGTCGCAGTTGGCCTACGGTTCGCGCATCTCGCTCACCATTGGCTTTCTGGCTGGCTTTCTCTCGATGGCCGTCGGCAGTTTGTTTGGCATTCTGTCCGGCTACTTCGGGGGCAAGATAGACACCCTGCTCATGCGAACCACCGACGTTCTGCTCGTCATTCCCGACATTCCCCTGATGTTGATCATTGTCGCCGCCGTGCGGCAGCGCAATTTGGGCATCTCGCCATTTGTGATTCTGATTCTGGTAATTGGCCTGCTGTACTGGACGAGCACGGCCCGCCTCATCCGCTCACAAGTGCTGACGATCAAAGAAAGACAGTTTGTGGCCCGAGCCCGAGCCATCGGCGCCGGCCATAGCCACATCATCATGCGGCACATCGTGCCGCAAATCATGCCCCTCATCGTCGCCAACACCGTGCTCATCGTCTCGACGGCCATCCTGGTCGAATCGGGCCTGGCGTTTTTGGGGCTGGGCGATCCGTCTCAGCCGTCGTGGGGCACGATGATCAACTTCGCCTTCGACCGCAATGCCATTTCCAACGGGGCGTGGTGGTTTTACCTGCCGCCCGGTCTGGCCATTGTGTGGGTAACGCTGGGCTGTGTTCTGCTGGGCAACGTGCTGGAAGAATTGCTCAACCCGCGACTGGCCTCGCACCATCTTGAAGACGAGTCCAAAATGGTGGCCCGCCCCGCCGACTCAGTGGCGGCTCCCACCCCGGAACCGGGGCGATAAAACATGGCCGGTCAACCTCTCCTCAGCGTCCGTCACCTCAGCACCGATTTCATTGGCGCAGATGGCAAAATCGCTCATGCCCTGGAAGATGTCTCATTCGATGTGCATCCGGGCGAGACGCTGGGGCTGGTGGGCGAATCGGGTTGCGGCAAGACGACGACCATGATGTCGCTCATGCGCCTTCTGCCGTCGTCGGGCCGGATCACGCGCGGCCAGGTGCTGTTCGACGGCAGAGACCTGCTGAACCTGAGCGAGGTCGAGATGCGCGATTATCGCTGGAAGGAAATGGCGATGGTCTTTCAAAGCGCCATGAACGCCCTCAATCCGGTTTACACAATCGGCCAGCAAATCCGCGAAGCCATTTTGCAACACGGCCTGATGGGTCGTGAGAATGCCAACAAACGCGTGGAAGAATTGCTCGACCTGGTGGGCATTGCCAAGTCGCGCAAAGAGCAGTATCCGCACCAATACTCAGGCGGCATGAGGCAACGGGCGATGATTGCCATGGCTCTGGCCTGCAAGCCGCGCCTGCTCTTCGCCGACGAACCCACCACAGCCCTCGACGTGATGGTGCAAGCCCAGGTGCTGGAACTGCTCAAGAAGATTCAAACCGAGTTTGGGCTGGCGGTGGTGCTGGTCACGCACGATCTTGGGGTGGTGGCCGAAGTGTGCGACTCGGTGGTGGTCATGTACGGCGGCAAGGTGGCCGAGTACGGCCCGATTGATCAAGTCTACAACGCGCCGCAACACCCGTACACCCAACGCCTGCTCGAAGCCTTCCCCGATCTAAATCAACCCGGCGACACGCTGGCCTCCATTCCGGGGTCGCCGCCACGGTTAAACGCCCTGCCCCCCGGTTGCCGCTTCGAGCCGCGTTGCCACAAACGCATTGACGTTTGCTCCACCCTCTCCCCAAGACTCATCGCTGTGACCTCAGCGCCCGATTCATCCTTCATCCTTCACCCTTCATCCTTTGCCAAGCGTCACCTTGCCGCCTGCCACCTCTGCCAGGGCCAGGAGGTTCAATACTCATGAGCGCCATCTCTCCGAACGGGCGGCCCATGCTCGAAATCCGCAACCTGAAAAAATATTTCGCGATGCAACAGCCTATCCTGGATATGCTGAGCCGCCGCCCGCCGAATTTCGTCAAGGCGGTGGACGGTGTTTCGTTCTCACTGGCGCGCGGCGAAGTGCTGGCCCTGGTGGGCGAGTCGGGCTGTGGCAAGACGACGATTGCCAAAACACTGATCGGCCTTGAGGAGCAAACCGAGGGCGATATTTTATTCAACGGTCAGGCCGTCGGCGCAATGGGGCGGCGGGTGCGGGCCGCCATGCTCACTCTGGAACCCACACCGACCGGCGGCCCCGGCACGCGCGAGCAACTCGTCACCCCAAGAGTCTCCATGAAGCGCCTGCGCCAGCAGGCGCAGATGGTCTTTCAAGACCCTTACGAGTCGCTCAACCCGCGCGCCACCATCTTCGACATTGTGGCCGAGCCGCTGGAAGTGCATGGCATCGCCCGCCCCCGCGCCGAGCGCGCCCAACGGGTGAAGACCGCGCTCGAAGAAGCCGGCCTGCGCCCCGCCGAAGATTACTTCCTGCGCTACCCACACGAACTCTCCGGCGGCCAGCGCCAGCGCGTCGTCATCGCCAGCGCCATGGTTCTGCAACCCGAACTGCTCATCGCCGACGAGCCGGTCTCCATGCTCGACGTATCGGTGCGGGCCGAAATTTTGAATCTGCTCCGCGACCTGCGCCGCAGGCGCGGCATCAGCCTGGTCTTCATCACTCATGATCTCGGCACGGTTGCTTATTTTGCCGACCGCATCGCCGTCATGTATCTGGGCCGCATTGTCGAGATCGGCCCGACGCAAACGGTGCTCAAGAATCCCCAGCACCCTTATACCAAAGCCTTGCTCTCCGTCATCCCCGTCCCGAATCCCCGGTTGCGCCGCCAGCGCGTCATCTTGCAGGGTGAGACGCCCAACCCGGTCAACCTGCCCGGCGGCTGTCGCTTCCACCCGCGTTGCCCCGCCGCCTTCGATCGTTGCCCGCAGGTCGATCCGAAGTTGTCAAGAGTGGCCATTGATCATGAGGCGGCGTGTTTATTGGTGGGATAAAATAGACGCATGAGCCGCATCATTGATCTCGATCAGGGCCGTCTCATGGTCGTCACCGATTTACATGGCGACTACCCCGTCTACTGCCGTTATCGCGATCACTTCCTCGCGCTTCGCGAGGCCGGCCAGGCCGACATTCTGATCCTGGACGGCGACTTCATTCACAACGACGGCCCGGCCCCGGCCGACGGCTCGCTCAAAATCGTCCTCGATCTCATTCAACTGCAACACGACCTCGGCCCGGCCCTGATCGTCCTGCTGGGCAACCACGAGATGCCGCACATTTACGGCGTCACCCTGGGCCGGGGCAACGCCATTTACACCCCTCGCTTTGAAATGGCCCTGGGCGACCGCCGCCCGGAGATCATCGCCTTCTTCGACAGCCTGCCGTTTTACGTCCGCACCCGCGCCGGAGTCACCGTCACTCACGCCGGGGCCAGCATGGCCGCCATCACCCCCGAAGGCGTGCAACGCCTGGCCGCCTATTCCCACGCCGCCGAACTGGCCAAAGTAGACGCCATCTTGGACGAGCAGGATCGAGACTCGTTGCGCGCCGGGGTGGCAAAAATGAACGGCCAGCCTTACGAAGAAATGGTGATCGAGAATCTGGGTTTTGCCGCCCTCACCGAAAACCGCTACGACGATTTACTGCGCGGCATCTTCATGACCGCCGCCTCCGACGAGTACGACCAGCTCTGGGACGCCCTCTTCAACAAGAACGAGTACGAGTATCAGGAGTCTTACGGCCCAATTCTGAGATCGTCGTTGATGTCTTTGTCGCAGGATTATGCCCGCCAGAACTTTCTCATCAGCGGCCACATCAACGTCTTCGGCGGCGGCCACACCGTCGTTGACGGGCGGCAACTGCGGCTGGCAAGCTGGACGCACGCCCGCCCCCGCGAAGCCGGGCAGTATTTGCTTTTCGACGCTGGAAAGCCGGTGGGAAATATGGGCGAGTTGCTGAAGGGGCTGGGAACGGTATTTCGGTGACGCTTCCAACCAACAACTGACCTGAAATAGACCGGCGCGGTCTCGCGTAGTGCCCCGTAGTGAAACGGAGTGGGTGCGAAGCAGACCGCGCCGGTCTGCTGACTCCTCCACGCGCTGAACTAGAATACCGATTCCGAATAAAGTGACCTCCAATCTCGTATGATAAGTAGAAAGTAGAAAGGATCGCCAACCTGTGGCCGCATTGGCCGACTCGACCATTTCAAACGAACTGGATTGGATCGCCTGCGCTCAGCAAGGCGACCGTCAGGCGTTCGGCGAACTGGTTGAACTGCACCGGCCGGGCGTGCTCAACGTGGTGTACCGCATGTGCGGCGACCCGCAGTTGGCGGAGGAGGCCGCCCAGGAGGCCTTTGTCCGCGCCTGGCAGAACGTCCGGCGCTATAACCCGCGCTTTGCCTTTCGCAACTGGGTCTACCGCATCGCCCTCAACGTCGCCGTAGACGTTTTGCGCCGAAGGACGGAAACGATCGCCATCGAGGCCGAGCCTCTGACAGCGGACGTAGACGGCCCGGAAGCGTCGCTGGAGCGCAAGGAGCAGATCGAGCAGGTGCGGCAGGCGGTGCTCGGCCTGCCCCCGGCCAGCCGGGCGGTGCTGATATTGCGAGAGTATGAGGGAATGGCTTACCAGGAGATTGCCGACGCACTGGATATTCCAATCGGAACCGTGATGTCCCGCTTGAATTACGCTCGTAGCCAGATTCGTCAGATCCTGCGCCGCTTTTTGGAGGAGACATGAGCGAACACGTAATTGCCTGGATTACTGCTTATCACGACGGCGAATTGTATGGCGCCAGGCTATTCCAGGTTGAGACTCATTTACGCGATTGCTCCGCCTGCCGGGCCGAGCTGGAGGCGCTGAAAGCTCTATCAGGGCTGTTACAGAAAAACCCTGCTATGCCAGCGCGCACAACCCCTGAGCGTTTTGTAGCTCAGGTGCGGCTACGAACCCGACCTCATCCGGCCCAACGGCGGACGCGGCAGGCGGGTTGGCTGATCGTGCCACTGAGCCTGTTGGGAATATGGGCCTTCCTGCAAGCCGTTCTACTGTTGAGCCGTCTAGTGCTGATGGCGCTCCCGCTGTCCGGCGGCCTGCTGGGCGCTCAGACCGAATGGTTCCCCGGCCAGAGGACGGCCCAATTATTCGTGCTCGACACGGCGTTCACCGCCGTGCTGGCCGCTCTGCTTTGGGGCTGGCTGGCCGGTTGGTGGGCGGCTCACTCAAAACATAATCGTTCAGCCGACGAAACTGCCGGGTGATCCTGTTGTTAGGCGTTCGCAACTTTCAGAATGTATTGTCGTATCTATTATGAGTTTAGGAATGCCATTCGGTTTCGGTCAATCGGGTCCAATTCCGTGAAACTCATCCATATAATTCAAAAAAGGAGCAATAAAAATGAATTCAATCAATAAGACCACTGAGCTGGAAGATATGAAAATAGGTGTCAAAATGAAGCTTGCAGCGCTGTGGGCGAGTTTTATGTTTCTCTACATCTATGTAGATTATTTCCACTTATATATGCCGGGCTCAATAGAAGATATTCTGGCAGGAAAAGTATTTACATTTGATATTTCATATGTCTTTCTACTGATAGCAATGATTTTTGTAGTAATTCCAGCTCTTATGATTTTCCTTTCCGTCGCCTTGTCAGCTAAAGTAAATCGTTGGACAAACATAATCGTGGCTACGGTATATATTCCTTATATGTTGTTTAATTTGGCAGGAGAGGCTTGGGTGCACATGTATTTTGCTGCAGCTGTAGAAGTCGCTCTTCTTTTACTAATTATCCGTTATGCATGGAAGTGGTCTAACCCTGAAGATTAGCCCTAATTATAAAGAACGCCCAACAACCGCTTGTACTTGGCCGCCTCCGGCGCGGGTATGCGCGCGCTCTGGGGTAGCATAGGCTCTAGTTTTGAAAGGAGTCTTGCCAGAGTCGGCGGCAAGTGAAGCGGAGCGATAAGGAGATCGCAATGGATCATTTCAAAATTCTAAAACGCGCGTTTTCGATTACCCTGGATTATCGGGCGCTGTGGGTGTTCGGCATTCTGTTGGCCCTCACCACCGCCGGGAGCGGAGGCGGCAGTAATGGCGGCGGGGGTGACGGCGGCGGCTTCAACGGCCCTTCCACAGGAGGCTGGCCTGATATCTCTCCACAGGTGATCAGCGCCTTAATCATTGCCGGGATCGCCCTGCTCCTGGTCGTGCTGGTGTTGGCCGTGGTTGGCGCGGTGGTGCGCTATGTCTCCGAGACGTCCTTGATCCGCATGGTGGATCAGCACGAAGGCGCCGGCGAGAAGCTCGGGGTGCGCCAGGGATTTCGCCTGGGTTGGTCGCGGCCGGCCCTGCGCATCTTCCTGATGGACTTGCTGCTCGGGGTGAGTGTCACAGTTGTTTTCCTGCTGTTACTGCTCATTTCAGCCACCCCCTTGCTGGTCTGGCTGACCGACAGCGTACCGGCCCGCGTCCTCGGTACCGTGCTAACGGCTGGGCTGGCAATGCTGGTGATCTTCGCGGGGATCGCCGTGAGCATCGTCCTATCACTGCTCTTGCAGTTCTTCCGCCGGGCAGTCGTGCTGGAGAATCTGGGGGTGATGGCAGGCATGCGCCGCGGACTGCAACTCGTTCGCCAGCGCCTGGGTGATGTGATCGTGATGGGCCTGATCCTGTTCGGCCTGGGGCTGGCCTGGGTGATTGTGACGATCCCGCTCGTCATCGTGTTGCTGATAGCGGCAGTAGTGTTGGGCGGATTGCCGGCGCTGCTGGTGGGGATGATCGTCAGCCTGTTCACCGAAGGCCCCACGCCCTGGATCGTCGCCGCCATTGTAGGCGCCCCAATCTTTTTTCTGGTCATCGGCGCGCCACTGCTATTCCTGAACGGCCTGACCGAGACTTTCCAGTCCAGCGCCTGGACGCTGACTTATCGAGAACTGCTGGCGCTGGAGAGCGCCCGGCCAGCGTCCAGCGCCGGCAACGACTCTCAACCGGAGCCTCCGGCTGAGGCGTGAGCTTTCAATGGCTTTCGTGTTGCCGTTCGATCCGTTGCCCGATGTCTGTCGGTCTGTCGGCACGAAGAAGTGTTCACTACGAAAAGTTATGGGGCGCGAACCAGCGCCAGTGAAGCCTTGAGGATGGTGGCCGGCGAAACGTCCACGAAATCTTCCTGCTGTTGCAGAAGAATGTCCCGCAACAACAACTTGAGATCGTCGTGACGGTCGGCGGCAGTGACCAGGCGGTTGAGGAATGGCCGGTTGAGGAAGAGCTTGCGTAGGCGATGGCAAAACACAAACAACCTTTGGTAGCGGCGGCGCAACAAACGATCGTAGCCGGCCAACCGCTCAGGCGAAAGGTCACCGCTTTCAAACATGGCGCTCAGATGCTCGGCGGCGAGATGGCCCGATTCGAGGGCAAAGTCAATGCCCTCACCCGTGAGCGGGTTGACCAGGCCGGCGGCTTCCCCGGCCAGAAGCACCCGTTCGCCAAACGTCGGCGCGGTCGCAAAATCAATCCGGATCGGATAACCCTTGATCGGACTGACGCGGCGCGCCCCGGCCAGCAATGGGCGCAAGTTCGGACTCTGGGTGAACGGTTCAACCGCCGCCCGCGTGTTGAGCTGCGTGCCCCGCCCCGGCCAGAGCATGACGCCCACGTTGGCCGATGAGGCTGAGGTGGGAAACAGCCAACCATAGCCGGGCAAAGGCACGCCGTCGAATCGAAAGTGAAACGTGTCAGTCAGGCCGGAGAGATTCTCGTAATAAGCCCGCGCCGCGAGCGCCATCCCCGGCGGTCGCTTGAGCAGTCCCATCTGTTGCAATAGTTTATGGTTCGCACCGGTGGCGACGAGGACCAACCGCCCCCGAACCGAGAACGAGCGTCCGTCAAGGTCTCCCGTAACCAAAACGCCATCACCTTCCGGCGCTACGTTGGTCACGTGAACGCCGCCGCCAAATTTTGCGCCGCTCTTCAACGCCCCTTCCAGAATGATGGTGTCAAGGGTGAAGCGCGGAATGATCAGCGAATAGTCCGGCCACGATTCTGATTTTGGCATCCGAACGCTGACCGTGTCGCCTCTGGGTGAAACAACGTTTGCGACGTTGATGAGCCAGCCGATCTGTCGTAGCTCGTTCAGCAGGCCCATGCCGTCGAGCGCGACCAGCGCGCGGCGTCAGGCCGTCGCCGCAAGTTTTGTCCCGCGGAAAGTTCGACTTGTCGAGAAGCAGAACGTCCAGCCCGCGCCGGGCCAGGACCTGCGCCGCCGCTGCGCCGCCGGGGCCGGCGCCGACGACGATGATGTCGTGTTGAGCCGTCATCAGTCAGTGGAGCCGCCCAATCCGTGTTGCGTGGCGCACGGGCGGGCAGGAGGTGACACCTGCCTCAGTCAGTTCTACCGGGGTTGGCAGCGATTTCATGGGCTTTGTTATAAACCGAAATGGGTGGAACGCCAATGCTCAAAGAGTGAGGCGCGAAGGGTCTCCAGGCCAGCGCAAAGATGCTTCGGCCCCAAAAGCGGGCCTCAGCATGACATTACCACTAAACTGGAATACACCCAGAGTCGATATCACTGGCCGAGCATCGCCAGCACGCGCGAGGCCTCGTCGGGCGTGGCCAGGCGCGGCAGGCCGGCTTCCACGATGGCCGGTATCCAGTTGAACTCACGTACGCCGTCGGGCGTGAGTGCCGCCGAGAAGATGGCGGTGTAGTTGGCCGGGAAGCCGAAGTCGTCGAACACAAAATTGCCAAGGCTGTAAACGATCAATCCGTTTTGATAATGCTCGACGGGCTGTAGAACGTGCGGGTGCGCCCCCAGCACCAGGGCCGCCCCACCCTCAATGGCGGCCTGCGCCTCCTGGCGCTGATTGGGCGACGGCTCCAGGCGGCCTTCGTAACCGGAATGCAGAAGAACGATGATCACGTCGGCTTCGGCGCGGGCGGCAGACACGTCGGATCGAATGCGGTCGGCGTTCGCCCAGGCCACCCCTGGTGAGTCCGCTGTCGCCGTCCAGCGGCGGGTATCGAATCCCCCATCTTCCACCAGCACATTCACGTAAGCCAGAAAAGCAAGCCGCAAGCCATTGTGCTCGACAATCACAGGCCGGTGCGCGGCAGTTTCGTCTGCGCCTGCGCCCACGTAGGCAATGCCGCGTTCATCAAGCAGGCTCTGGGTGTCGGCGAGGGCCTCAGGGCCGTAATCGAAA
Organism: Chloroflexota bacterium; assembly: GCA_016197225.1. Classification (NCBI taxonomy): domain Bacteria; kingdom Bacillati; phylum Chloroflexota; species Chloroflexota bacterium. The sequence goes on along the minus strand of JACPWC010000095.1, from coordinate 41,112 downwards.
GCGTGATTGTTGGCCAGGCTCAACACGTCAAACCCGGCCAGAGCCAGCGCCTCGGCGGCAATTGGCGGCGCGGCGAAGGTGTAGGCTTTGCGCGGCTCCGGCTGGCCGCGATCCGAGATGGCGCACTCGAGGTTGCCCACCAGCAAGTCCGCCGAGTCGAATGTGGATTGCACTCCGGCAAACACAAACTGCGGCCCTTGCGCCAGAATTTGCTCGCCAATGGCGCGGGCCAGCATGAGGTCGCCGACGGCCATGAGTGATACTTCGCGGGATGGCGTGGGCGAAGGTTCAGTCGTGGCCGAAGGGAAGGGGGTGAGCGTGGGCGACGCGGTTGGCCGTAATGCAGTTGGCGTGAGGGTCGGAGCAAGAGTCGCCGCAGGTAGAACAGTGGCGACCCGAGGTGGTGGCAAGGTGACGATGAGTGTGGAGGGGGGTTGGGTGCAAGCAGTGAGTATGACAACGAGGATGAAAGCGGCGGGCCAGCGGGGCATGAGTGGCAATGATCCTGTTCAAAATTGAGGTTGTGCAATCCTGCTGCAAAAATTGCTCTTGCGTCGGGCCAACGATGGGCATCACCCGCACGCCTGCCCAAACTTGTGCGGCCAAGACCGGCCAGTACAACAAGCGCGCAGCGCGAGTCGGTGGATGCAGCGGTGGGCGGCGCTACGCCTTGCCTCACTGTGTGAATGTAAATATAGGCATACGGAATCCTGCCGCGGGCGGTGCACTCTAGGTTACTGTTCAAGGCGAGTGAGACTCGAATTGCACTTCTGGATAATCGAGCGATGGACCGTTCAGCAGCGGCGACGGCTGATTCTTCAGGTACTTGTCAAAGAACGCGAGCATATATGCATCCACAACATGCAGAGTGCGTTCGCCGTTCAACGTGCCCCTCTCTGGCAGAAGCCCGCCGAGCGGCGTCAAGAGCGGATAATCGCCAAAGTCATCATGGAGGACACCCGCGAGCTTAAGATGAAAAGCAGGTGCACTGACTCCTTGATACAGCATGTCGAGACGCGCTAGATTGTCCATCTTCCACATTTTCGTCTCGCTTTGCATGAACATGAACGGCTGGCGCAACGGTTCCGAGACCACTCCCTCAGGCAGAGGCTCATACCAACCGTCCTGGGCGAGTCCAGCTTTGCAACGCACATCAATATGACATGTCCAGACCATTGCCCCGCCGCCGAGCGAGACGCCAGTCAAACCGATTCGTTGCAGGTCGAGTTTCCCTGCAAAGCGCGAATCCAGTTTGCCCGCGTCCAAGAGTTGCAATTGATCCATCACGAAACGCTCATCGGCGACTAGAGTCGCTTCCAATTTTTCGCGCGCTTCTTGATCGCCGGGCTGGTTTCGTCCCGCCGGAGGCAACATTGCGGGATCATTCACCACGACACGCCCGTCCGAGAAAACGGTGAACATCGAGGCGTAGGGATGGTCAATAGCGATGGCAACATAACCCGAGCTTGCCAGCGCTTCCATCTGATTAAAGCTGGCGGTACGGTAACCTGTGTAGCCGTGAGAGTAAATGATGATGGGGTACGGCGCTCCGTCGTTCAGAACCGGCGTGTCTCCGTAAGAATGCGTGCGCACCAGGCGCAAATGTTCCAGAGTAAAGGAAGGCACCCCGAGAAAATCGCCGAACGCGGGTAACGCCGCATCGAAATTGTCCAAGAAAGGAGTCATCTTGGCATCTGCCATTAGTTGGGCGGGATACCAAATCTGAACCATCAATTCGCGCTTGGCATTCGGGTCGGACGAATAAGTTTCGGCGCGCGTCGTGTCCGTCCAATCGTACAAGACAGAACCGACCGCATAAGGACCGGGCGGCGTTGGCAAGCGCGGCACCGGAAGTATGATTGGCAATGTGACGGCAACGAGCCACAACAGGAATGCGAATCCACCGGCGACGAACGCCAACGCGCCGCGCGGCGGAATTTGGTCAGTGTTTTTCAACAGACCCGGCAAAGTGAGCAAAAACAGCACGGCAGTCAACACGTAAGAGAGCGCCATCTGCCAGCGGTATTGTTCCACGATCAGATGCACGAGGGTGATGACGACGATCCCGGCGGGTAAAAACTTGACCCAACGAAGTCGAGGGCGTAACGGGATGTACACCATCAACAAGGTGACCAAGTTCAACAGCAGAATTATTATTTCGAGTGAGCGCATCAAGATCCTTTCAACAAATCAGCGCGGGACAGTCCGGCCGAATATGATTAGCCTTCATTTCGACCTGAAACCAAAATATTGTGTAAACCGCATAAGATACCCGTCAGGGTCTTGGACGAGAAACTCAAATTGACCTTCTTCTCTATCTGGCGCTATTTCATACCAAGATTCTTTTGGATTGCTGAAAAATGTAAAGCCAGCCGCGCTTAATGAATTTGACACGGATTGTATATCTGGGACTTCAATTTGGAAATTGACGCCTCTGCCTAGCGGGCGCTCTAAAACATCAGTTCGCCATGTCGTATCATGCTCTTGCTCAAGCATTAGTTGTGCCTGCCCAAGTTCAATGTAAGCGAAATCTGGATTGTTGCGACTAAATCGAATCGAAAAGCCAACAGCCTTATAAAACCGCAGAGACTCTTCAATGTTGCTCACGGTTAGTTCTGGTACCAGGGGATTCCAATAATCTTCAACCATAATGAAAAAACGCCCAATGTTCCGCGTCAGTGGTTTTGCTCCGCGCACTTTGCGGAGCAAAACCACTGCATGTGGGGGTTAGCCCGCCGTTTGATCGGAAAACGACCATATTTCATCAACAACAATCCCAATTGTATAGAACTCTGGAAAAATCCCGTTTCTGCAAGTCTTGTTCCAAGACAAAGAAATTCCCTATGCCACTATCGCCCCACATAATATCTGCTTTTCCATCAGTGTCCATTTGGAAAAGCAAAATGTAATTCTCGTCTTTATATTTTTTACTATGTCTGGGGTCGCTTTGTGTGAAATAAGGATAACCGCCAATCTTATGCCCCGCTGAACTAAAAAGTTGTTGATATTCATCGCAAATCTTGTAAAACTCATCCTTAGATTGAGGGACATTTTGTCCAAAGATTTTCGGCTCAAATTGATAATCGGCGGTGGGTATTGGAGCGTAGTGTAGGTCAAAGGTAAGTGAGCATGATTTTTGCAAAGGCAACATATCAAATTTAGGCAAAAACCTAAAATCCGTTACCAGTTTGCTTTCATCCTTAAGAACGTCGGGAAAATAAAGGATTGTAAAACCGTCCTGTTTTGCCAAATCTTCAAAACATATACCATAAACATCGTCCCCGCCCGAAATATAAAATTGTAAAACCCCTTTTTCAGGGAAAGTCTCTAATTTTGGGGTTTCAGCAAAATTGATTTGAGCAAGTAAAAACATTGCCTGCCCGTTGGAATCTTTAGGGTAGTGAAAGTTTTTCGGAAGATATGGAAAACCACCGAATTTACTTTGCCATAGATGAAGGTTGCTTTCCGTTTTTGCCTCTATCTCTACATGTGGCTTAATGCTGGATTCGATATTTTCTTTGAAAGCAACCAACTCGTTGGGCAACTCAATATCTAATTTGAAATTCATGTGCGACTTTCTGCGGCATATTGAAAACAGAGCGGGCTAACCGTTGAGTCCATGGAAAAATTCCATGTAAAACACAACCTTTTATACAGAATTTCGCTTCTGCAAAATCATCTGCTGGGGCATTCTACTTCCGGCCCCGCTTCTTCGCCAGCAGTGAAGAAGCCGTGGACTCGCCGCTGGCCGGGGGCGCGGGTGGCGGGCAGGCTCGATTGTGCAATCCTGCCGCAAAAATTGCCCTTGCCATTCGGCCAAATCGGCATACACTATTGACAAGCGACTCGTAAGTCCCAGTGTCACTGGCTCCATATTTGGGAGTCCCAATCCGCTATTTTGAGCGGTGGTTATCGGTGCCTGGGGGGAGCCGCTTTTTTATTTGCGAGTGCGTTTCTTTGCTAACAATGAAGCCGCCGTGGTCTCGCCGCTGGCCGGGGGCGCGGGTTGCGGGTTGGGCGGCGGTGTGATGATGGCTGGCGGGGGTGAAACCTCGGCAGGCGGTTTGGCGGCTGAGGGATCGAGCGGCGATTGGGTTGTAGGGGCAATCCTGGGTGATTGCCCTGACTCTGGGCCGACAGGGCCGACACGTGGGTCGGCCCCTACGCCGGAAACGCCCGCGCGTTGCTTGGCCTGTTGCAAACGCGACATGGCTTCGACGCGCACCTGCTCGGCCTTCGGGCGGCTGACGCCTTTGGCGATTTCGACGAGGCGGGTGTAGGCGCGTTGTAAATCGTAACGGCTGATGACGAGTCGCCGAATGGCAATGTCGAACGGCAGGAGCAGGACGGCCAGGAACAGCAGATACGGCCAAAGCGGGCTGGTCACCTGCCGGGCAATCAGGTCGTGGTTGAAGGCGGCGTCCGGCCCGGCCACGCGGCAAAACACTTTGCTTTCAGGAATCGGCTCGTTGGGAACCGGCACCACACAGCCGCCGGCCGTGAGTTGGGCGGCGCGGCCCAGCGCGTTCGGGTCGGCGGTGAGCGTTTTGTATTCGGGTGAGTAGGTCAACACCCAGCCGGACGTTTCTCCAACCGAGGCGGCGTCTCCGTTCGGCCCGGCGATGCGAATCAAATATGCGCCCGGCTCGGTCGGCGTAAAGTCGGCTTCGTAGCGTCCCGGCGCGGTCTGAATCATCTCCACCAACTGCGACGTTCCATCCGGCGAAATGACGTTGGCTTGCAGGGCCAGGTTGTTGATGAACTGGCCGTCGTTGTTGTAAGCGTCCACGGCCAGAGTGGCGGTTTCGCCGTCGAGAGTCACGTCGGCGGTGATGTCCGACTGCACGCTCTCGTTGATCGTGTAGCGCACGGCCTGAGCAAAGAACGTGGCAAAGCCGTCCCACTTCACCCACTGCTCGGCCCAGCGCCCGGTCGCGTCCGAAGTCCAGGCCACCGACTTGCCGAGGCCGTATTGCCACGAAGCCAGAAGCGGATCGCGCGAGCCGTCGGCCAACTGCGAAACGAGAATCGTTTGCGCCGCCTCTTTCGGCGATGTGCCCACGTAGCCCAACAACTGCGGCACAGCCGAGATGCCTTCGAGGATCGGGCTGATGCCGACGCGCTCCGGGAAGAACGTCTCTTCGATGATGTAAGCGCGGGTGGCAAGCGTGGTCTCTTCAGTGAAGATTTCGGGGATGCTGGCCGGGTCGGCGGCGAAGTGGTAGCGGCCACCGCCAACTTGGGCCAACTGCTCCAGCAGTTTCTTGTCGGCGTCGTTGCCCATCGCCACCGACGACAGGGTGATGTTGTTCTCTTCGTACAACTGTTGAACAAGTTCAGGAATGCCGGTCGCGCTGGCGATGCCGTCGGTGAGCAGGATAGTGTGCTTGAGTTGGGCGTCGTCGTCCGGCAGTTCGGAGGCCATCAACCGCACGCCGGCCATGATGTCGGTGCCGCCGTCGGCGCGGATCGAAGCGATGCGATTGATGACAGTGTCCGGGTCGTCGAGCGGCGTGATTGGCACGACCCAACTGGCCGAGTCGTCGAACTGCACCACGCCCACCTTGTCGGTCGGCGAAAGAAGTTCGACGGCGCGAATGGCGGCTTCTTTGGCGAGTTCGATCTTCTGCACGCCGCCGCTGGTCTCCGACATACTGCCGGAATGATCAATGATGAAGACGATGGTCAGCCGGGGCCGCCGCTTCTGATCCTTCAACTGCATGTCAACCGGGAGAACGTCTTCCAGCGGGGTGCGGAAGTAGCCGCCCACTCCGAAACTCTGCGGGCCGCCGATCACGAGCAGGCCGCCGCCGAGATCGCGCACGTATTGTTCAACCGCCGCTTGCTGGCGCGGCGTGAATTGCTTGGCCGGAACGTCCACCAGCACCACCGAAGCATACTCGGCCAGCAGAGGCAGTTCGGACGGCAGGCCGGTTGGCGGAACGCGGTCGAGATCGATTCCGGCGGCGTCAAGCGCGGCGACCAGAGCCGCGCCCTCGTCCGTGCCTTCTTTGTTTTCGCCGACGACGACCAGGACTCGCGGCGGGCCTTTGACCTGTGAGAACGCGGCCAGTTCGTTGTTCTGGTAAAAGGTGTCGCCGCTGTTCGCGGGGGAAAGCTGGACTCGGTACGAGATGAACCCCGGTTTGCCCGCCTTCAGCGGAATTGTGTACGAATGCTCGCCCACCCGCAGGTCGAGCGTGCCTTCGTAAACCACCTCCGACCCGGCAAAGACGCGCACGCCCGCCTTTTGCACCCTCGTCGAGTTCACCGTAATTTCAAGATCGAACTCTTCGCCCTGCCGCAAAGACGAAGGCGCATCTACCGTCGTGAGCAGGGCTTCGTCGAAGGCCTCAAGGTTGCGGACAATTGGAACGGCCATGATCTGCACGCCCGCCGTCGCCGCCAGCCGGGCCGCCTCTTCGGCGTTGCCCGTCGTGGCGACCCCGTCCGACAAAATGACAATGCGCTTGGCGGCCTGACCGGGGAACAGGGCCAGCGCCAGGCGGATCGCTTCGGAGAGATCAGTCTGCGTCGTCGTCGGAATCGAAGTGAACTCTTGAATGAGGCGCGAGGTTGACATGGGATGCTCGACCAGCGCATCGCCGCCGAACAAGACGATAGCCGCCTTGTCGTCCGGCCCCATCTTGCTCATCGAGTCGCGCACCCACCCCACTGCCAGCGCCTGGCCCTCGTCCGGCATCGAGTCCGACACGTCCACCAGAAAGACGACGGCCAGATTGTCCGCCGCCCGCACGGCTTCGAACCCGGCCAGCGAGAGCACGATGGAGGCAAAAATGATCAGCCGCACGATCAGGCTGAGAATCTCCCGCCGCCGCGCGGCCGAGCGCGACGGCCACCCCAGCCAGAGAATGAGCGGGGTGAGGAGGAAGAGGAGGAGAAGGAGGGGGGTGGTGAAGGTCACGAGAAACAGCAAGATTATTGTGGTTGTCGCTGAAAATGGGTAAAGACTGTAGAGAGTTTCAAGAACATGCCACTCATAAATAGGCGGAAGACAAGATTGAGGCTACTGAACTTAAAGACCATCTCTTCCAGAAGCGCTAACCCTAGAACAAAACCGAAGGTCAATAAAGCCAAAACAAACTTCCGCTTCTTGATATGTTCTGCAAAATAGATCATGAACCATCCAGATGCAAAGGCAATAGCCGCCAACAGAGGTATCCAGTCAGGATTTTCCTTTACAGTCGCGCCAAATCGCCATGCATAGCCTTGAATTGAATCCACTGCCAGGTAAATCCAGACAATTCCTAACAGACTGCATACAATTGCATAAACCCAATGTTTTTTGGAAACCGTCGAGTCGACCACAGTGTTATTAGCCCCATTAGCATCCTGTGTATTTATGCGCATTGCAACCTCCTAGCAGGCCTTCAACGGATTTGAAAACGGACAAACGGATGCTCGCGCGCCTCATCCGTTTTTCCGATTCCCATCCGTTGAAAGATAGTTGCCCCACTTTCCACAGCCAGCGTCCTGAGCGGAGTGCGGCCCGAAGGGGTTCCGCGCGCAGTCGAAGGATGCGGCCCCTTGCGCAAGCACCGCACCCCCTTCGGCAAGCTCCGGGCATGCTTCGACTACGGCCAACGAACAGCGTGCGGGCATCCGCTCAGGGTGCTTGCCCGTTCATAATTCTCCACACCTCATCAAACTCTCCCGCTTCCGGCCCCTCAAACCCACGCGCCACACCCAGCAGAAAATTGTCTGGCACGGCGCGCTCGCCCCACAGTTCGCCTTTGCGGCTTGCGTTGCGCTGGCGGCAGACGACCAGGGGCACGTCGAACCACACACCGACGGCGGCGGATCCGTGCTGGCGGGCGATAGCCAGCGAGTCGGCGCGCCAGGTGCGGCGGGCGTGGGTCGCATCCAGAATCACGTTTCGGCCCCGCTGCAGTTCGCGTTCCAACCGCTCGTTGAAAATCGCAAATACCCGCCCATTGTTCATCGCGTCCTTGCCTTGCGCCTCAAGCTCGTTCCGAATCTCGTCCGACGAAATCACCTCAGCCTCCAACCAGCCCGCATTCTCGTTGGCCCACACCGACTTGCCGGAGCCTTGAAGGCCGATCAGCAGGTAGACGGTTGCCATCAAGCCCACGCCAAGTCAAACGTGAAACGACAAACGGCAGGCCCGCTCCGCGTGTCGCTTGACGTTTGACGTTTCACTCTTCACGCCCCCACCTTCTTCCTCTGAAAGAACCCTCTCCACCCAGAAGCGCCAGGCACGGAGGAACCGCGATGATACACCCACCACTCGACGATCAAAATGGCAAGCGCGGCGGCGGCCACGTAGGGCCAGAACTCGCGCTGGCCCACCTGCCCGCGCACGGCGGGGGACACTTGCGCCCGGCCAATCGTCAGCGACTCGGCGGGTTGAATCCTGCTCTCCAGTGGGTCGAACAGGTTGACGGCGAAGAAGCCAGCGAACTTGCCGCCCTCTTGCACCGAGGCCGTGCCCACGCCGTAAATACCAAGCTGGCCGGTGTCAGAAAACAGCACCCCGGCCTCGCTGGCGGGCGCTACGAAGAACTGGCCGTCCGGCGCTTGAATGCCGACGGCCTGTTGCCCAACTTCCGGCCTAATCGTCACCGTGTCGCCAGGATGCACCGTCTCGCCCGACTCTGAAATTACGGTTGAGGGCGTGAGCCAGGTGATCAAGTTCGAGACCAAAATTGGATAAGCAATCTGAAGCGGCAGGTCGGAGTCACGCAGGTCGAACGTAAAGACGGCAATGCGGCGGCGGTCGAGCGTGCCGACGAACACCAGCGGCTTGCCGTCAACCGAGATCAGCGTCCGCGCCCAGGCCGGGGTTTGCACTTCTCGCGCGCGCAAAACGTGAACGTTGCTGAAATCCACGAAGCTCAGAAGTGGATCATCCACAAGCGTGATCGTGCCGGTGATGGTCGGGGTGAACACGTCGCCGACGGTGAACAGCGGGTTCGGCGGCGGATTGACGAGCAGAAGTTCTTTCGACGGCAATGTGTTGGAGATCACGCCGTCGTAAACGTAGAGGTCGAACGGGTCGGTCGGGAGTTGCGCATCCACCGACTGGCGGAACGGTTGCAGGCCGGGGAGCGCGGCCAGCAGTTGCTCGATGAAGATGTTGCCGTCGCGCGAGATGAACAGAGCGCGGCCAGTTTGCGGCGGGTTATACACCGCCCAGGCCTTGTCGTCTGTGGCCAGGTGATCAGTGTTGGCGGCCCCGACAGGCGGCGATAGCACCGCCTCGGCCAGCACGGTGCCTTCGTAAGCCTGAACGATCACGTTCGACGTTTTGCCTGCCGGAACTTCAAGCTGTTGGGCGTTGAAAAGTTCGCCGTCGAGGTTGAGGGTGAGAATGGTTCTGGCGTTAGCATCGCCATAATTGGTGACGCTGGCGAACAGTTGAGGGCCGCCGCTCGCTGGGCGAAGCGAGAGGGCGCTGATTCCCAGATTGGCCGGTTGACTGCCGACTGGAACGTAACGCACTTCGCCGGTGAGCGCCGGAAGTTTTTCGGGGAGGCCGCCATCTGAAATGAGCACCGTGGTCGAATTGGCAACGCTTCCATTGGCCCCTGCCGCCAACGCAAAGGCGGTTTCCCAATTGGCCGAGCCAATCGTCGGCTGGGCAGCGTTGATTGCGTTTCGTAGTTCCAGCTTGTCATTCGTGGCCGAGGCCAGCACGCGCGGCTGAGGGCCGACGAGGATGATTGTCATAAGGCCTTCCTGAGTCAGATCGTTGGCAAGCTGGCGGGCCACTGCCTGGGCCGCCTCGAAGCGCGACGGTTGAACGTCGGTGGCATTCATGGAAGCTGAGGCGTCGAGCAGAACCGTGACCTGCCCCGAAGCCACAACCGGAACCGGAATGAAAGGCCGGGCCAGCGCCACCACGAGCAAAGCCAGCAGAAGCAGTTGCAGAAGCAGAAGCAGGTTGCGCCGCAGGCGTTGCCAGGGCGCGTTGGCCTCGCGGTCGCGCAGAACCATGCGCCACAACATCGTGGACGACACTTCCGTCTCGCGGCGGCGCAGTTTGAGCATGTACAGAATCACAATCGGTACAGCTAGTGTACTGAGAGCGAGAAAGAGAGGGGCTAAGAAACTCATCAGAACAATAAAAGAGGGTCAGCATCCTGAGCGGAGCGGCGGTGCTGCTCGCCGCGTAGTCGAAGGATGCGATCCCATTCGCGAGACCCGCATCCTTCGACTACACTCCGCTTCGCTCCGTTCCGCTCAGGATGCTAGTTGCGTTATTTCACCAGCCCCATCCGTCGCATCTGATACAACACCACCTCATCCCACTTCGTCGAAGTTGTCACCGGCACGTAGTTGACGCCGCGCTTGAGGCAGTGCGTTTCGATCTCGTCGCGCCAGCCCTGCACCCGGCGCTTGTAGAGATCGCGCAGTGGCCCGTCAATCGAAACATCCTGCGGGTCGCCCGTCTCGGAGTCGATCAGCCGCAAGTCGCCGGCCAGGGGCGGGTCAACTTCTTCGGGCGCAAGCAGGTGAAGCAGGTTGACTTCGTAGCCCTGGCTTTGCAGAGCGTTCAGCCCCGGTTGATAACCGGCGGGTGAAAACAAATCGGTGAGCAAGAAGCCCAGCCCGGCGCGCGAGCTTGCCATTGCATAATCGCGCAAAGCGCCGTTCAGGTCGGTCGTGCCGGACGGCTTCAACTCGGTGAGGAATTTGATGAGGCGGAAGGTGTTGCCGCGCCCGCGCACCGGACCGAAACGAACCGGGCGAGCGTCATCGCCGCTAAAGGCAATCATCGTCAGGCGGTCGCCGGCGGCCAGGGCAATGTGGCCGATGGCGGCGGCCAGGTGGAGGGCGTATTGAAACTTGTTGCGCTCTTTCGCAGTGGCGTTATCCCCGTTCGTTGACTCGTCCGGCCAGTTCATCGAGCGCGAGGCGTCAATCAGCACATGCACCGACAAGTCCTCTTCTTCCTCAAACAATTTGATGAAGGGGCGCTCAAGTCGGGCGTAGACGTTCCAGTCCACCCGGCGCAGATCGTCGCCTTGCACGTAATCGCGGTAGTCGGCGAACTCGAGGGACGTGCCGCGCTTGGTCGAGCGGCGCTCGCCCTTCATCTGCCCGGCGCGCACCCGCGAGGCCACGAGGGAAAGCTGGTCGAGCTTGCGGAGAGTCGATTCGTCGAGAAACACAAATACCTGCTTTACTCTCACTCGCCCGGCGATGAATCGCCGGGCCAAAAAACAAAGCCCGATGAATCGGGCTGACGAATTGCGATCTAGTTGGCTTTAGCCAACTTCGCATTTTCAGCCCGGAGTTTCAACTCCGGGCGAAGGTGCAGGAACAGTTTTGCCAGGAACATCCTTCTTCAAAGTGGCTTCGGACTCGGCGATCTGCTCAAGCAACTTCTCTTTATACTCAAACAATAGTCGCTTTGGCAATCGCAACGAAACCAGCTTGGCACGCAACATGTCTCGATACCAATCCACTCCCAACTTCAGCCCGGTACCCGCTTGGTGTGGTGGATTGTAAAAACTATCATGCTTGCTCCACTCCACAGCCCAATATTCCACAACATCCTGTGTCTCATCCAAAGCATTTCGGTCAAATGTTCCCGCTTGATCGCGCGAAAAGGAGGCTTCACCACTGCTGTAATCAAGCATATGCTCAAATGGGTCGTACCACGACCCAAGTAAGTGGCCAACGAAAGCTTTGGCCTCCCAACCAATTTCGCTCATAAGAGACTGAAACTCTTTGGTGAATCGTATTTGATCGTGAGCATCAAGCTCGGCGACTGAAATCCATTCCTCGCTGCGACTGATAGGCATTTTTCACAACCACCTTATGTGTCCGGGCTGTTAGGCCGCCGTTTTCTCTCTTTCTCTTCGCTCCGGCGGTTGCTTCGACACTGTCTTGAGCAGTTCGGCGGTGATGTCGTCGGGCGAGACGCCCTCGGCCTGGCCCTCGAAGTTCAACAGCAGGCGGTGGCGCAGGGCGGCGGGGGCGACGATGGAAATATCTTCAAAAGCCACGTTGTAGCGGCCCGACATCACCGAGGCGACTTTCGCGCCCAGGATGATGGCTTGCGCGGCGCGCGGACTGGCGCCGTAACGGACAAATTGCTTCGCCATCGGTGTGGCCGACTCGTGCTCCGGGTGGGTGGCCACTACCAGCCGGGCTACGTAATCCGAAACGTGGGTGGCGACGGGAGTCTGCCGCACAAGTTCGCCCATGCGTAAAATAGTTTCCGCATTCGCCACCTTGTTGGCCGTCGGCATTTCTTTGCCGGTAGTGCGCGACAGAATTTCAACCAGCTGGTTGCTCGTCGGAAATTCTACCGACACCTTGAACATGAAGCGGTCAAGCTGGGCTTCGGGCAGAGGATACGTGCCTTCCATTTCAATCGGGTTCTGGGTAGCCAGCACGAAGAACGGCTCGTCGAGCTTGTAGGTCTTCTTGGCCACCGTTACCGAATGTTCCTGCATGGCTTCGAGCAATGCCGACTGAGTCTTGGGCGTGGCCCGGTTGATCTCGTCGGCCAGCACCAAGTTGGCGAACACCGGGCCGGGCTGGAAACGAAATGCGCGGCGGCCCTCTTCACTTTCTTCGATGATGTCGGTGCCGACGATGTCGGCGGGCATGAGGTCGGGCGTGAACTGGATGCGCGAGAATTTCAAATCCAACACGCTCGACAGAGTGCGGATGAGCATCGTCTTGCCCAGCCCCGGCACGCCTTCGAGCAGAGCGTGGTTGCCGGTGATCACGCAAATGAGCACGTGCCGCACTACCTCCTGCTGGCCCACAATCACTTTGCCAATCTCGGCTTCAATGGTTGTTGCCGTGTCACGAAATTGTTGAATGGTTAGTTGGTCGGGCATGTGCTCCTCTTCGAAAGTTAGGTAGCACCCTGAGCAGAGCGGCGGCCCTGAGCGAAACGAAGTGAAGCCGAAGGGTCGCCGCGCAGTCGAAGGGTGCGGTGCTTGCGATTGCGTCGCATCCTTCGACTACAGCCCGCGAACAGCACGCGGGCCTCCGCTCAGGATGCTGGTACTTCATTGCTAAAGTTAAGGCTCTAACGAACTAAAGTAATCTTTGATCACCGGCTTCAACGTCACCGGCGCCTGGCCGCTGTCAACTGCGTGTTGCGCGGCATCGTTGTATTGATTGTAGACTTCGTTGTACGGCACTTGCGACGCACCATCCGTCGGCGGACTGCTGGGGCCTTCGCCCACAATTTCCGAGCCGGGGTCGCCGGTTCCGGGAAGATTCACTTCCGGCCCGCCCGACCCGCCGAGACGATAAGGCGAAAAGATCGGCTCATAACTTCGCGTGCCGCCGTCACTCGGGCCGCCCGCATTGCCGGGCGAGTTCGGCGCTTCGCCGCCTTGCGATTCACCGTTGCCTTCGCCAGAGCCAGCATTGCTACTGCCTTGACCTTGTCCTTGACCTTGTCCCTGCCCCTGTCCTTGTCCCTGCCCTTGTCCTTGACCCTGTTGACCTTGACCCTGTTGACCTTGACCCTGGCCTTGCCCTTGTTGCCCTTGCCCCTGTCCTTGTCCCTGGCCTTGTTGTCCTTGCTGACCCGACCCGGCCTGAGTGACTTGTTGCCGTCCACTGCCCACCTGCCCGGCCGCCGTGGAAGCCGCCTGCGCCTGGGCAACCTGGGAGGCCGTTTGGGCCAACGTGCTGGCCGCCGAATCGAGCGCGGCCTGGGCGGCCTGGGTGTTGCCGCTTTGCAATGCCTCGGCGGCCTGTTGCAGCTGCCCGGCCAATTCAGGATTGGTGGCCTGCAAATCCTGCGCCGCTTGTTCCAGCGTTTGGGCTAACTGCTGTTGCTCGGCGGCAGTCATTTGCGACACGTCAATGTTGCCCAAAGCCGTGGAGGCCGACGACAGATCGCCGTTTTGCAGGGCTTCGCCCAGCCCCTGAGTCTGCTCGTTTTGCGACAGGCCTTCGCCCGCATTCTGCAGAGCCTGCGCCTGCTCCAGCACGCTCTGGTCGGCCAACTGCTGAAGCTGAGTCTCCGACTGCGAAAGCACGGAGACGGCCTGCTCCTGAGTCAAGTCCGGGTTTTGCAATTGTTCGATGGCTTCGTTGAGCGGCTGAGTCAATTCTTCCTTCTGGTCGTCGCTCAACGCCGGGTTGTCTTCGATGTTGTCGCGGATGGCTTCGAGCTGTTCCACCTGCTCGGCAATTTCTTCTTTGACGGCTTGCTGTTGGGCCAGCACCGCAAATTGCTCGTTAGGGATCGCCAACGAAGCGATGACGAGAGCAAACGCCAATAACAACGAGAGGATTTCGATCCGCGACATGCGGATGGGAAGTTGAGCGCGGGGATTGACAGAACGGGCCGCTTCAACCGAGTCGGCCAATTGTTTGTCCACCCACCACGCGGGCGCGTCAATCTTCCGCCGCGCCAGTTCAAAAGCAGTGCTGGTGCGTTCGCCCAGGTCAAACTGCAAATCAAAATAGCGGGCCGCCGTCAGCCGCGAGTAGGGCCAGGCCAGGGCCACGATAGCGCCCCAGGCAAAGCCGAGCACCCCGGCCAGGATGCTGATCTGAATCAACTGTTCCAGCGAGAACACGGCCCGGAGCCGGGCGACGATGGAAAAGCCGAAGGCGATCATCAACCCCAGCATCAGGCCGCGCGCCGCCCAGTTCACCATTTGCCGGAAGCGGAACCAGCTCAGCCAGCCGTTGAGGGTGCTTTCGAGTTCGTTGATGGAAGCTGCCATGTTTGATTGACAAAACGACAAGATGGCAAGATGAAGTATTCATCCTGTCGTCCACTCATCTTGTCATCCTGTCACGTCGTTTCCTTCCGCCGCACCAGTTGAATGCTGATCAGAATCACGATAAGGCTGAAGAATAAGCAGAAGAGCACGTAGGGTATCCATGGAGAAAAAATCGGGATGGAGTTGCCGTTGCTGAGCGGGAAGGTTGAGAAGAACGCGCTCTGGTCATTGATCAATATCGTCTCGGTGACAAAAGCTGTTGCCAGCGGGTTGACGCAGATCAGGATATAAAATGCGTAGACCAAAATTGATTGCAGAAGCGGGCTGGGCGAAAAATTGTTGTAAGAACTGCCATAAAAGAAAAAGTCGTAAGCCGGGATGAAGGTGAGCATCAACAGCGGCAGGCCGAGCACGGCGATGAGGGCGGTAGCGTAGGTGAGCACGCTGGCTCCTAAAGTGCGCCGCATGATGGTGGAAAAGAAAATGCCCGCCGAGCCGGAAGCCAGGGCTGTGACCAGCAACATCGCCAGCGCAATCAGCACTTCTTCAAGCGCAACGCCGCCCAGCAAGAAGGCCAGGCTTTGCAATGGCACGGCGGCGATGAGCAGAAGCACGATGAACGACAGGGCCGAGGTGAGCTTGCCCAGCACCAGCGACCGGGCCGGCAGAAGCGTCGTCCGCAATAATTCATACGTTTGCCGTTCGCGCTCGCCGGAGATTGCGCCGGCAGTGAAAGCCGGGGCGATGAAGCAGACGAGAAACAACTCAATGCCGACCAGCCCGGCGAAAACGACCTTCCCGGCAATCTGTCCGCCGCTCGGCCCGTAAACGTCCACATTCGACGAAGCCGTGTAAGCCAGATACAGCAAGGTGGTGAACAGGCTCATCAGCCCCAGATAAATGGTGAGGATGACAAAGGCCCGGTTGCCGCGCATCCGGCCACGCAGTTCTTTGAGCACCACCGGGTTGGAGGTCAGGCGCTCGCGCAGGGTTCGCGTGGGGCGGGCAACTGGTTTTTGCGGAGCGGGTGCGGCAATTTCGGTCATGATCAAGGGGTCTCTTTCTCAACTCACAATGCCCTGCGTGGCGCGCATGAACACTTCTTCCATGTCACGCACGTCTTCGCTGAAATGAAAGACGGGGATGCCGGCGGTGATCAATTGAGCCAGGATGGCGCTTACTTCTGTGTCACTGCCGTTGTACTCCACCACCAGCTTGTGACGACCGGAGGAGGCCGCCTCTTCTTCCGAGCCTTCGCTCTCCACCTTCGACACGCCCTCAACCCCAACCAGGGCGGCGCGGGCTTCTTCTATGCGGCCCAGCAGGGTGATGTGAATGCGGCGGTGTGGCATGAGCATTCTCTGCATCTCTTCCAGCTTGCCCGTCGCCACCAGCCGCCCGGCTTCCACGATGCCCACGTGGGTGCAAATTTCGGCCACGTCGGCCAAAATGTGAGTGGAGAAGAAGATCGTCTTGCCCATTCGCGCCAGTTCCACCAGCAGTTCACGAATCTCAATGCGGGCGCGCGGGTCGAGGCCGGAGGCCGGTTCGTCGAGAATCAGCACCTGCGGGTCGTGAGCCAGCGTTCGAGCCAGGGCCAGCCGTTGCTTCATGCCGCGCGACAAGCCCTCAACCCGGTCATCCTTGCGATGCGCCAAATCCACCAACTCCATCAAATCGCCGTTGATGGATTGCCGTTGCGCCTCGGGAATCTCGTAACAGGCGCCAAAGAAATCGAGATATTCCCACACCGTCATGTCATCGTACACGCCGAAAAAGTCCGGCATGTAGCCGATGGACTTGCGCACGCTACGCGGGTCTTTGGTCACCGAGTAGCCGGCCACTGTCGCCTCGCCGCTGGTGGGCGACATGAGGGTAGTGAGGATGCGCATCGTCGTCGTCTTGCCGGCCCCGTTCGGCCCCACAAAGCCGTAGATCGCTCCCGATTCCACTTGCAACGACATGTCGCTCACGGCGGTCAGCTTGCCGTAGCGTTTCACCAGATTCTTGATTTCGATGATGGGGGCCATGCTTACCTCTGCACCTCCAGAGTGAAGTCCAGGGCTTCGACACTCACCGAGGTGGAGAAACTTGGGCTTTCGAGGCGCGCGTCAATGCGGCCATCACCGCCCACAAACCGAGCCGGCGATTTGATCACTGTGTCGCCCCAGTTGAGGTTCTTCAGTTCAACCCACACGCCTTCCTGTTGATCCCACAGGCTGACCAACAGAGGCGCTTGCCCGGTTGCGCCGTAAGAGGTGAAGTGCAGGGTTAGCGAGGACACCGAGTTGTAATCAAGCACGATAGAAGGCCGGAAGCGGAGGGAAAAGTAGCCCTGACTCAAATAAGAATCGTAGGGTGCGCCGCCGCCGTTCTGGCCGGGATCGATCAACTCCCATGTCATCAGGCCCGGCGGCACGGTGATGATGCCGTCGCTGACCACCACCTGCGGGTCGAGGCGGATGAGGTAGATCGTCTTGTCTTCCACGTTGAAGCTGTCTCCCACCAGAGACGCTTGCACCGGGGAAACGTCCGACCAGCCGACGAGGTAGGTGCCGCCGCCGCGTCCGCCGGTGCTGTAGGGATCGAACAGCCAGGTGAGCAATGAGTAGCGGCGATAGGTTTCGCGATCATCGTAATAAGAGGTCGTGCCGAGAATGTCCTCGATGGTGGTGTCGTAGCCAGAATAGTAGGTGGAAGGGTAGGACAGGCTGATGCCGACCGGCAAAATCTGGGTGGTATTTTGCGAGATGGATGAGGCGCGGGTGGCGGTGAGCGACACTTTGGCCGTCACCGAACTCCCGGGTTCAATGTCGCCCACACGCTGGGCGCCGCCCGCCGAAAGCACAACGGCGTCGCGCAGGGTGAGGTCACTCTGATTGGTGATCGTGCCTTCAAGGGCCGAGCGACTGCTGCTGATGGAATAGGTGAGCGACGAGGTGAAGCGCGGGGCCGCCGCCTGCCCTTGAGCCACAAACGGGGTGATCGCGCCCACGTCCACCCGAACGTGACGGACGAAGGAGGCGTCGCTTTGCTCCATTTGCGCGCCGTCAAGAGAAAGGTTGACCGAGCGATAGTAAGTGTCGGAAGGCAGTGGCCGCAGAAGCATGTCACCGTCCACTTGCAGATCGTATTCGGAGCGGCGGGGCGAGAAGATGCCGATCAGCGATTCGATCTGGGCGCGGTCGGAGTTCTCCCATACCTGGGCCACCGTGAGGCGGTGCAAGGTGGGCCGCGTGCCGCGCAGGCCAAAGCCGGCGATGTAAGTGATGGCGGTGAACAGCAAGACCATGCTAGGGATGGTGATCCAGGCCAGTTCACGGCGTTTGAGGCGGCGCAGTAACACGTAGTTCAGCGGGCCGATGACGAAGACATAGCCGCCGAGAAAAGTGCACACTTGAAGAGGGTGCGGCAGACCAATGCCGGGGATGGCGTTGACGGCTTCACCGGCATTGTACCAGTTGCGATAGGTGCTCGACCAGCCGGGCCGATCCGTTGACACCGCCAGCACATTCCGGTAGACGCCTTCGATCCCTCTCCAATTCTTAATTGGCGAGAGCGCCGGATCAAAGGTGAACAGGATTGATTTGCCGTAACCATAAAGCCGCTCGGCCACCAGCGGCACGCCGCCGGCGCTCACGACCACCGCCGAACTGGATTGGAGATCGCCAGTGGCCGAGATGAGTGAACCGCCCGGCGCAACGTCGCTGGCGTAAGAGCCGAGCGTGGCAAAGCTGGAAAGCGTGCGCGTGCCGGTGGGGACAATGGGCAGAATGTCGGCCAGGCCGGCGGCCAGCTTTTGCCAGTTGGGGCCGGCCACGGTGATGAGCCGCCCGCCGCTCGACAGCCAGGCTTTGAGGGCATCCTTTTGCTCGGCGTTCAGCAAGCCGGTGTCAATGTCCGAGATGATCAGCACGTCGAGGCCGCGCCAGGCCTGGGCGGCCGGCGGCAGGTCTTCGACCGTCAGCGTGGCCACGCGAGCCTGCCCATTAACCGGGTCAATGTCGCCTAGAATGTTGTAAGTTGAGGGGCTGGAGGCCAGCACCCCGTAGATCAAATCGGAGGGAGAAGTTTGTGTCACCCGGGCCGAGGCGTTGCCCAACACATCCCTGCCGTTGCGATACAAGACCGTGATCTTGCTCACGTAGCCTTCGACGGTCACGTACATGAAGACTTCTTTGCGCGACCCGGCGGGCATTTCCACCGGGCGGACGTATTCTGCAGTCGTGCCGTCGTAGCGCGGGGCGGCCACCACCACCTCTCCGTTTATGTCCGAGCCAGTGTTTGAGAGCGTAATGCGGACCGGAATCCACTGGGCATCTTCGTAGAAGCCGTCGAACCCGGCCCGCACGGTGATAGCAACCGAGTTGGCCTGAGCGTTGGCGCTGTTGGCCGCCGGCGACAGCACTAGAACAGCAAGGATAATGATGAGGAAGAAGCGCGTTTTGGACATGGTGACTCTCAGGAAAAGTCCGATCATTGTGAACAAGACGCTACAAGTAAAAGGTCGGTTCCTGTTAGGATAGCACAGGGCCAGTGAGTTGACTACCCCACTTTAGCGCCTTTTTGTGGTCTGTTCGTGCCTTAGCAAACCCTAAAGGTCTTGAAGACCTTTAGGGTTTCTTACCACTCTATGTAAAACGCCGCCCGCCCGTCCACACTCACCGGAATCCGGTAAATGCCGGGGATTAAAGGCGCGATCACTATAGCATTTCCGTTGACCTGTTGTGGATTAGCAGGTAGTGAGAGAGTCACCTCGCCCTCGGCCCGGCGGCCAAGATCAATGACAAACCGCAGATGACGTTCAGCCGCCGCCCACTCAGCGACTTCGCCGCCCTGAGAAAAGTGAAACGATGAACCAACGAACTGCGTCGCTTGAAGGACGGGGCGAACAGCCAGCAAACGTCCGCTGTGTGGCGGGAGAGTGAAGCTGACGTGGTCGCGATGATAAGCCTGACTCCAGAAATCGTGAATGTGACCCGAGGCGGCAAGTGTTCGATCCACGGGGCGGTCGCCCCAGTTAAACAGGCCGGACACTGTCCACTCCCCGACAGCGCCCTGCAGAGGCAATTCCAGCCGCTCCGGCATTTCCTTTTCCAGCCAGTCGCGGGCCAGCGCCGTTTTGCCTAGCACTGGCAGGAGCGGCTCGATCAACTTCCGGCGCTCAGGCGAGAGGCCGGTCAGATCGTCGGAGACCAGAAACATGCCGCCTGAGAGGGCGATGACGCTCGCCAGGGCCTTCACTTCATCCAGCGTCAACTGAGTCGTGTCGCGCACCAGCAAACAATCGGGGTCGTTGAGCCACCAGCGGCGGTGCAGAGCAGCGCGAGTGAGGGTGTTGCGAATGGCGTTGCGGGCCGAGGGCATGGCCGGCTCGTCACGAAAGACGGGCGAGACGCCCTTATAAGCAGGCCGCCAGCGCGCGTCAACGTCGGCGCTGATTCGCATTCCGTCCACAAGGCCGATGGCAGAGCCGAGCGGGCAGCCACAGCCCAGCAAAAACGTTTCCGGCCCGGCGGCTTCGCGGATGAGTTCGAGGCCGAGGCGCAAAGCCTGAGCGCGAGTCCGGGTTGGGTCGTGGCGTTTGCCGGGGAGGGCCGCCGCGTACAAAAAGTCCAGTTTGAGGTAAGGGTAGCCCCATTCATTCACGGCGGTGCCGATCAGTTTGCGGGTGTGGTCTTGCACTGCCGGGTGAGTCACGTCGAGGCCGCGACAAAATTTGTCGAAGACAAACCCGGCGTTGCCGGGCAGGCCAAGCGTGTTGCGTAAGAACCAATCTGGATGTTCACGCGCCAGTTTCGAGTCCGGTTTGGCGATGAAAGGAGCCAGCCACAGGCCCGGAATCAAGTTCCGGGCGCGGATCGAGTCGGCGACCGCCCGAAGACCGGAGGGAAACTTAGAGTTGGTTTCAAACCAGTCGCCGACGTTGGCTTCAAAGCCGTCATCCAGTTGAACAAGTGTGAGCGGCAGGCGGGCCCGGTTTGCATCCACTTGCTCCAGGTTGGCGCGCAGGTCGGCCTCAGTCACTTTGTCGAAGTAGTGATACCACGAACACCAGCCGGTGGGCGTCTGCGCCGGAACGCGGGCGTTGTTCTCGCGGGCGACGGCTTCGGCGTAGTCGCGAAGCGGATCAAGATCGTATTCAGTGAGGAGTTGAACATAGGTGTTATCGGTTATTAATGATCCGCCGGGCGGCAGGGTCACGTCGTCACACTGGGCGCGCAGGCGGAGCGAGGGTGAGAGCGCATCGGCCACGACATCAATCGAGCCAAACTGTTCGCGTTGTGAGGTAAACCCGGCGACGATGGCGCTGTGGCGCGTTGGGTCGGCCAGCACGCCAAACATGTCGCTGGAGAATTGCCGCCGGAAGTCGGATTTGGGCGTGAGCGGGTTGTGGCTGACCGGAGCCTGGATTGGACCAAGATTGGTGTAAGGCTGAATCTGTTTTGTGATCAGCGTCCCGGCAAAGCTCCACGATTGCCAGCCGTTTGAGAAAAATGTGGGCGGGGCAGAGTTGGTTGAGAGGCGAACATTGCCCAGGCGGTGCAACGGGCCGGCAAAGAGCGGGTTGAGGCGGGCGACGCGAAACGCTTTATCGCCCAAATTTTGGACGCGGAGCCGGATGAGTAGGAAGGGGCGCTCTTTGGGCAGAGCGAACTCAATCGTGATCGCCAACGTTTCCAGGCCGCTGACGGCGCGGGCGACGATCATCTCCAGCGGGCCGTGAACCGACTCAGCCTGGCGCTGAAAAACATCAGCGCCGTCGAGGCCGCCGCGCCAGTGCCAGGGTTGAAGGCCGGCGAGGTGCGGCCAGTTGAGGTCGGGAAAGCGAAAGAGGCCATTGAAGCGCGCGCCTTCGATGGACGGCGTTTCGCTGGTTTGGGTAAAGAGTGACCACGACGAGGTTGAGGGGTCGAGGGTAAATTGCAGATGAGGGTTGGAAAGGGTGAAGGCCATTGACGGCTAATGTTACCCGGCGATTGAAATCGTGGCAATGTATGGTATTGAGCAATTCCGGACCTCTACCACACAACATTACTTCCACCACTCCGGGTCTGACGCGCCTGTGCCCAGCGAACTGATCGCCCCCGTGTCGAAGTTGTAGAGTACCACCTGGGAAACGCCGTTCGTTACTTGCTCGTAAGCCACCCAGTTGCCCTCAGGAGCGATAGTGAAGTCGGGGCGCTTGAGGGCGTCTTTGATGAGCGGCACGGGCGGGTCGTTGTCCGTCAAGTCAATGGCATACAAACTGAAAGCCGAGCCAATGGGAGAGCCGTCACGCACGCGCAGAACCAGGTGCTTGCCGTCGCTGGTCAACAGGCCGCCGGTCACGTCGTCTTGCGGGCGGCGGGCCAGCAAAAGCAAAATGTCCGTCTTGAGCGAGCGCGACAGTTGCTCCACGAACACAAAGCCCTCCGCCTCCGCCGAATACAAATACAAACAGGTCTGCTCGGCAATCAAACAGGTCTCGGCCTTGAAGACCACTTTGAGTTGGCCGGGTTCACTGGCGTCAAGGCGGGCCGCGTTGAACGGGTTCGTGAGCGAACTGCTCGTCTTCACCTTGAGGGCGTTGGCAGTGACAAACGCCTGGTCAATGCCGGTGATGGCCGGTTGCGGCTCGATGCCGGTGACCGGATCAAGCACTTTGGCAAAGTGCTCGCCGATAGCCTGAAACGACGAATCGATCAGCAACAGCTCGTCGCTGGGCAGGTAGACAACCGTGCCCGGCCCGGGCTGGCCCACCTGCTTGAGCAGGGTGATCGGGGCCGAGCCGTCGAGCGGTTGGCGAATCAAATTATGCAACTGGTCAACATAGATGACGGCTTCGCCGTCAGGCGTGAGCAGGGGCGCAAAACGAACGTCGGGGCGGCGGGCGTAAAACGTGATCTCCGGCGACGAGCCGGGAA
The DNA here is from genome assembly GCA_016197225.1 of Chloroflexota bacterium. NCBI lineage: Bacteria > Bacillati > Chloroflexota > Chloroflexota bacterium. The sequence continues at coordinate 18,506 of JACPWC010000095.1, read as the reverse complement.
CCACGTAAAGATCGCCCTCGCTCACAATCGCCATTTGTTCTCCAGAGGCGGCCATATCGGCCACACCGGCGGGGACGCAGGAAGCGAGCAGTAGGCAGTAAACAGTGAGCAGTAAGCAGCAAAACTTGAGGCGCGGAGCGTAGAACGTGTCCCGGCTTCCAATTTCCAACTTCCAATTTCCAACTTCTATTCTCATGGCGTCACCGTGGGAGCAGGTGTATTGGTAGGCAATGGCGTGCGGCTGGCCGTGGCCGTGTTCGTCGGCGTGCGGGTGAGGCTGGGCGTGAGCGTCAGGGTCGGGGTGCGCGTGACGGACGGGGTGAGGGTGGCGGTCGCCGTTCGAGTCGGCGTGCCCAGACTCGACTGTTGCCGAAGTTCTCCGGCCGCATCGTAGAAATAGAATCGAGTCTGCCCGCCGACAATTGCATCCAAAGCCAGGGTTGAACCGTCGGCTGAAAAATCGGCGTCACGGATCGAGTCCCAGCCGTCGTTGATCGACTCGGCCACGATCACGCCGTCGGTTTGAATAAGATACAAGTTGCGCGAAGCGCCGTCCAGCACGTCCACCGCCAAAAGCTTTAGTTCGGGCGCGTAGTCGAGCACGCGCAGGTCGAGCTTGTTGGCCAGCAAAAGCACCGGCCCGCCGCTGGCCGGGAGGGCAAAGAGCGAGAACGTGCCGTTGGCCTGCTGGCTCTTGTAAGTCAGCAAGCCACTTTCAAACTTCGGCGTGGGCACAAGCGTTGAGGTTGAGGTGGCTGTCGGCGTCGTGGACGGCGTGAGCGAAGGCGTGAAGGTGAGCGTGGTCGTTGACGTCGTGGAGGGCGTGAGCGACGGCGTGAAAGTGAGCGTAGGCGTAGGCGACGACAGCGGGGCCGAAAGCGGGTTGTCGGGCACAAAGCCACACACGCTACTGAAAATGGTGGGGCAGGTGGCAAAGACAAACGTGCCGCCACTGCACAGGATCATAAACGCCACCAGGATGCTCACCCAGAGCATGGCGCGGTTGGGCGGAATCAATTCACCTTTGGTGGTGGCGATGAAACTGTCGCTGGCCGCCGTCACGTTGAACGTGGCCGGCTTGCCTTTCACCTGCAAGTTGGCCGTTTTCTTCTCGCCCGGGCTGAGGGTGAACACTTGCGGCTTGAAGATGAACGTCAACTGATCGGCGTCATCGCTGGCGGCCAGAATCACTTTGCGCGGCGGGTCGTCGGTCGAGCGTTGCATGTAGTTGACCGAGACGGTGAAATCGCGCGGCGAGCGTTTGGGCGAGAGCCGGACGATGATGGGGCGCGGCGGCGCGGGCTGGGTGGACGTTGGCGGCGGCGGTTGAGCCGCCGCTTGCTGGGGCGGCGCTTCGGGCTTACGGGACCTGGCTTCGGCCAGCGGCGGCTCCGGCGCGCGCGGGAGCCACACCGGCGGCGGCGCGCTGGCCGGACTGAGCAGGGCGTCTGAGCCGCCAAACCGGATCGCTTCCGTGCCTTTGAGGGTGTAAGGCGCGTTGGGCGCGAGCGGCTGGTTGTCAATCAGCGTGCCGCCGGTCGAGCCTAAGTCTTCCAGAGTGAAGCGCCCATTCTTGAATGTCAGCCGGGCATGGTTGGCCGAAACGGTGCGGTCGGGAATGATCAGGTCGTTGCTCACCCCGCGCCCGATAAGGACGATTTGCTGTTCGATGTTGTAGGACTGCACCCGCCCGTCCGACAGGCGCAGATGAATAGTGGCGTAAGTCATTGGAGAGAGATTTTACTCTGATTCTGATCTTGGGGCATCCACCGAAATTAAGGGCAACCACCTCCCCTGCCCGCCCATCAACGGCGCGCCGGGGGTCAGGTCAACCCAGTAATAGTTGAAGACCATACCTGCATCTCCGCCTTCACCGTGCACAATGTGTGCCCACGAGTCGGGTTTGCCGACGACGAGCGCCAGATGAAAGACATGGCGAGTGAGACACTCTTATTAGCCCGCGTCCTCGCGGGCGTTCCCAACCGCGAGGACGCGGTTGAGGAGCATTTATTAAACAGGCGCTTGGAAATCACCGGCCGGCCTGCACAAAAAACGGATCGCCCGCAAATGCCGCATACGCCGCCTGAGTTTCGGGCGAAGAGTTGATGCGCCAGTCGGTCTCCTTATCAAGGTTGAACCAGGTCACGGCGCGGACGAGCGGATACTTGGAAGCAAGAGAGTTTTGGGCGTCGGCGATCCACTGCGCCTTGTGGCCGCCCATTTCAGTGGAGGCAAACTCGGCAATCATCACCGGCTTGTCGTGCGCCGCGGCCCAACCGGTGTAAGAGTCGGCAAATACTTCGTCGAACGATTGCCAGCTCGTGGCCGGGTGGGCGGTTCCCCAGTTGTAGCCGTCCATCCCCACCCAGTCCACGTAATCGTCGCCGGGGTAATAATTGTCAGGCCAGTTCCACGAGTCGGTCGGCACGCCGTGCAGGACGTTCGGGCTCCACACCCAACTGACGTTGAGCGCGCCCTCGTCGGCAAACAAATTGTAAACGTGGCGATAGGCGGCGATGTAACGCTCCGGCCCGTCGGGCAGAGCCGGGTCGCCAAAGCCGCCCAGTCCGCCGCCGCCGTTCTTGGCCCCGCTCCAGGGCGACCAGTCGCCGTTCATCTCGTGCGCGAATCGAAAGAAGACCGGCGAGCCAAGTTCGCGAATCGCCCGCGCCCACGCTCGCAGGCGATCATCGCGTTGCCCGGCCAACAGGTCATCCAACGATCCGCGACGCGGCTCAAAAGTGATGAAAGGGATGACGCCGGTTTCGACCAGTTGACGCATCCCTTCCATCTCCGGTTCCCAGGCCGCAACATACCACATGCCAATCGCCGGCAAGTGGCCGGTGAGCGATTGATACTCGGCCAGTTGATCCGGCGCCGACCTCTCGCCGTTGAAGTCTATCGTCACCCCAAGATACGCGCCCTGCTCCGGCACGGGAACTTTGTTCACGGATGTTGAGGGTGTTGAGGGAATGAATGTGATCGTCGGAGATGACTCAGGCTGACGGCTCGACGCGAACCATCCCAGCCCGAACAGCAAACAGGCGATGATCAGGGCCAGCCGCCATGCCTTAGTTTGGCGTTTCATTTCCCCGGCCCGGCCTTGCGGGCAACGAAGCCAGCAAAACGCCCAAAAGAATCATCGCGCCGCCGGCGAAGAACTGCGCCCCCAGCGGCTCCTTGAGCAACCAGGCGCTGAGAATCGCGCCGACGACAGGCTGGGCAAAAAACAGCAGAGAGGCCACCGTCGTGTCGAGCAATTCAAAAGACTTGTTCCAGAGATACACGGCCAGCGCCGTGCAGACCACGCCCAGAAACAATGTGCCGCCAATCACGCCGGTTGTGATCCGGCCAATCGTCGCTCGCGCAAAAACAAGCTCCCAAATTGCCAACGGCACGGCCACGGCCAGGCCGCCTGCCGGAGCCATCACGGTGATGGACAGAGTCGGCGTCCCCTGCGCCGCCGCCCGCTTCACCAGCACCGAGTACAGCCCCCACGTCACCGCCGCCCCGAACAAGGCGACGTTGCCCCACAACACGTCCGCGCCCAACCGCACAGCTTCAAGATCGAAGACGACGGTGACGACTCCGAGCGTGGCCAGGACGAGGGCGGCGAGGCGGGCCGGAGTGAGCGACTCGCGCAGAAGCCAGAAAGCGAAAACGGCAATGAAGGCCGGGGCCGCCGACGTGATCAGGGCGCCGTTGGCGGCAGTGGAGAGCTTGGTTCCCCAAAACTGGAAGCCAAGCGAGAGGCCGTAGCCGACAAAGCCAATTCCGAGAAGCGGCAGGAGTGAAGTTCGCGGGTGACGGCGTCCGGTTCGCGGCGTGATCAGCGCGGCCATAATGGCCAACGAGATCATGCCCAGCAGTAGCCGCGCCACCAGCAATGTGAATGGCGGCACCGTCTCCAGCACCACGTCGCTCACCACGTACATGCCGCCCCAGATCGAAGCGGCGGCCAAACCGGAGAGAGCGCCGAGGAGTTTCATGGGGTGGAGGTTGGAGATTAGAGAATTAGAGAATTTATTTTTGATCGCCCTTCAGCAGTTCTTCGGCCAGGGCGTGGTAGGCTTGCGCGCCGGCAGAGCTGGCGGCGAAGGCGGAGATAGGAACTCCGTGCGAGGGCGCTTCGGCCAGACGCACACTGCGCGGAATGATGTTCTTGAACACCTTGCCCGGAAAGTGCTTACGCACCTCTTCGACTACTTGCATCGAGAGGCCGGTGCGGGCGTCGAACATGGTCATCACCAGGCCGCGAATGGTCAGGCTGGTGTTGAGCGACGAGCGCACCCGGCTGATGGTCTGCGCCAACTGGCCCAGGCCTTCGAGCGCCAGATACTCGCATTGAACCGGAATGATGACCGCTTCGGCGGCGACGAGGCCGTTGACGGTGAGCAGGCTGAGCGAGGGCGGGCAGTCAATCAAAATGTAGTCGTACTCTTTTTTGAGCGAGGCCAGGGTTTGCTTGAGGCGCGTCTCGCGGCCAATCTCGCTCACCAGCTCTACTTCTGCGCCGGAGAGGGCGGGCGTGGATGGCAGAAGCGCAATCTTGAGTTTGGCGTTGAAGAGGATGACGTCGGCAGGTTTGACGTCATCCATCAGCACGTCGTAGATGCTGGCGTCTACTTTGCGCTTGTCAATGCCCAGGCACGAGGTGGCGTTGGCTTGCGCGTCCAGGTCCACCAGCAAAACGCGCTGGCCGAGTTGGGCCAGGTAGGCGCTGAGGTTGATGGCCGTCGTCGTCTTGCCGACGCCGCCTTTTTGGTTGACGAGGGTGTAGATGTGGGCCATAAGAATACACAATACTCAATACTCAATACCCAATATTCAATATTTGATTTTCAGTATTGAGTATTGGATATTGAGTCTTGTTTAGGCACTCCGTCAATGCCAACTCGCGTGATCGAGTCGCTGGCGAGGGCAACGGCGAACCGGGCCGATTCTAACACGTTGCGCGTTTGCCAGAAGCGAACGAAGAACGAGGCGGCAAAGATGTCGCCCGCGCCGGTCGCATCCACTTCGGCCACAGCCGGGGCAGGGACATGGTAGCGGCTTCCCCGCTGAAAGACGGTGGCCCCGTTCCCGCCTTCGGTGACGACAAAGATATTGGCGATGCCGGCCCAGTGTTCGATTAAATCCCGGTCGCCCGACACATCTTCAATGCTGATCACGGTGGCCGTCGCCGATTTCAACGCCGACTCCGCCGACTCCCATTTCGACTTTGATACTCGCCCTGCCCCGTCCCACTGCCGCATCCAGCCTTGCGGGGTGAGGCAGACGAGCGCGCTCGAAAAGCGATTAGCAAGGTCGGCATCCACTTCGCGGGCGATAGGCGCAAGGTGGACGATGGGCGCGGCCCGCCACTCGGCGGGAACCGAGTCGAACGTCAACGGCCCGGCCTGCGCGTGCAGAGTCTGGGTTCGCCCGTTCGGGCCGTATTTATTTTCAAAGGTGGTGCTTCGTGGCGAGGGAAGGCAATGCAGAGTGAGCCGCTCGAGACCGTCGGTCACCGCGCCCGGCGCGGCGGCGGTGACGACGCCGGTTCGCAGGCCGAGCGCGTGGGCAGTGAGGGCGGCGTAGGCAACCGTGCCGCCCAGTCGAATGCCGTTAGGCGTGATGTCCTGAGCAATGTGGCCGATAGCAAGATAGTCAAGCACAAAATTCTCAATGCGTAATGCTCAATTCACAATTAGGGCTTCATTTGCGCATTGTGAATTGTGCATTGTGAATTCTCAAGCGCCGTAGAAACCCCGCCACAGAGGCCGCACTTCTTCGACAGTGATAAAGGCCGAGTCGTCAGCGCCCAGCACCAGCTTTTGCACCTGGTCTACTTCTTTGCGGCGGACGGTGATGAGCAGGACGTTGACCACGCCGTCCTTGCCCCGGCCCGGCATTTCGGTGACAGCATAGCCGCCGGAGCGCAGGGCGCTGGCAATGGCCTGGCCTTTGGTCGAGGAAATGATTCGCATCTGGCCGAAGCCGAGGGCCATCCGCTCTTCGATCATCATGCCCACGATGACCCCGGCGGCAAAACCGCCGGAGTAGCCGACGATGTTCCAGACGTTATCGAGCTGGCTGAGGACGCGGCCAATGGCAATGACGAAGATGGTAGCCTGGGCAAAACCGATGGCTCCCGCCACAAACTTGCGCCCGCGCATCATGAACAACACGCGCAACGTGTCGAGCGTCATGTCGGCCAGACGGAGGAAGAAGATGAAGAGGGCGGAGAGGAGGGCGTCCACTGGTTAAGTTTTAGATTGCAGCCGGAGAAGTCCGCCTAACTTTGAACCTTCATCCCCGCCTTCATCGCCGGAACGTACATCTGGCTGGTGTAGTCCTTGAGCATGCGCCGGGTGCTGAACAGCGGGGCCAGGGTGGCGATGCACTCCTTCATCTTGTGAATCCAATCGCGAGGCAGGTCTCGCTCATCGCGCTTGTAGAAGAGCGGCGCGATTTCTTTTTCCAGCACCATCCAGAATACTGCAATTGAGCACGCCGTTGATGGCCGCCTTCTGGCCGCTGGTGCCGGAGGCCTCGTGCGGGCGGCGCGGTGTGTTGAGCCACACGTCCACGCCCTGAATCATGTGGCGGGCAATGTTCTGGTCGTAGTCTTCGATGAACATCAGCCGCCCGGCGAACTCGGCCCGCTTGATGTTGCGGTACAAGTCCTGAATCACACGCTTGCCGGGGTCGTCGGCAGGGTGGGCCTTGCCGGCAAAGACAAATTGCACTGGCATGTCTTCCCGGTTTACCAGCTTGAGCAGGCGGTTCATGTCACGGAAGAGCAAACCGGCGCGCTTGTAAGTGGCGAAGCGGCGGGCAAAGCCAATCGTCAGCACGTTGGGATCCATGAGCGCCCCGGCGGCGATGATTTGCACCGGATGGATGCGGGTGGTAAGCCACAACTCGCGGGCGCGGCTGGTCATGAAAATTTGCAGCCGCCGTTTGAGGTGGCGGTGGACGTTCCACAATTCCTCGTCGGGAATCGAGAGGAGGCTGTCCCAGGTTTCGGGGTCGTCGAGGTGGTCGTACCAGTCGGGGCCGAGACTGCGATCAAACAACAGCCTCATACGACGGGCCAGCCAGCTACCGGTGTGAATGCCGTTGGTGATTGAACTGATGGGCACGTCGTTTTCTGCCGCGCCCGGCCAGAGCGTACGCCACATGTCGCGGCTGACCTTGCCGTGCAGTTCGCTCACGGCGTTGCGCCGTTCGCTGAACCGCAGAGCCAGGGTGGGCATGGAAAACGTCGGCCCCCACTGTTGATCAAGGTTAGCCAGGGCCATGAATGAGTCGCGGTCGAGTCCCATGCGATCCCAGTAATGCGGAAAATATTTCTCCATGAGCCAGAGCGGGAAAGTCTCGTTGCCGGCCGGGACGGGGGTGTGGGTGGTGAAGACGGTGCTGGCCCGCACTTCGCGGGCGGCGTCGTCAAAGCTCACGCCGGTTTGCACCAGTTCGGCGATGCGCTCGAGGATGGTGAAGGCCGAGTGGCCTTCGTTCATGTGCCACACTTTGGGGTTGATGTTCATGGCTCGCAGGGCGCGCACGCCGCCGATGCCAAGCACGATCTCCTGAGTGATGCGCACGTCGAGGTCGCTGGAATAGAGGCGGGCGGTGAGATCGCGGTCGGCGGGCGAATTGGTGTCGAGGCTGGTGTCCATGAGGAATAAGGGGACACGGCCCACGCGAATCTCCCACACCCGGATGTGGACAAGGCGGCCCGGCAGTTCGACGGCGACGATGACATCTTCGCCGTCTGGCGTTTGGGCCGGTTTGATCGGCAGGTCGGCCACGTCCAGATTTTCCCAGAAGGCTTCCTGCCAGCCGTCTTCGGTAATGTGCTGGCGGAAGTAGCCTTGCTGGTAAATGAAGCCCACGCCCACGAACGGCAGGCCGATGTCGGACGCTTCTTTGGAATGATCGCCCGACAGCACGCCGAGGCCGCCGGCGTAGATGGGCAGGCTCTCGTGCAAACCAAATTCCATTGACAAGTAAGCCACTACGTCGTTTTTGAGTTCGGGGGAGCTGGCGGCGAACCAGGTGTCGTGTTGATTGAGGTAAGCGTCGAACTGGGCGATGACCCGATCGTAGGCTTCGAGATAGTTAATGTCGGCTAAAGCGGCGTTGAGGCTTTTTCGTTCGACCTTGCGCAGGAATTTTACGGGGTTGTGGTTGACGCGGTGCCACAGTTGCTCGTCGAGTTGCGAGAACAGCCGCCCGGCGGCGGGGTTCCATGTCCACCAGACGTTGTACGACAGGTCGGCCAGCCGCCGGATGCGACGCGGGAGATTAAGGCCCGAGATTGCGCTGGCCGGAATGAGTTGGGGCTGATTGAGCATTGAGGAGTCTCCTGAGCGATAGAAGATAAGGGCAAGCAAAGCGGCGACTGTAAGCGTCGCCGCCAATGAATTTTACTATATCACGTCTGCCGGTGTGGTTTTGGCGTAAAGCTGTACAGGCTTTGGCAGGGATTTGCACGGTTACGGCAATTTACGGCCACAAAGGCCCTTAGGGTCTTTTGGATAAGCTCTTACTTACACCGGCGCTTTGCTGAAGTAGCGCTGAAAGGCTTCGGGGCGAAGGAAGAAGAAGACGGAGAAACAGGCAAAGAAGCCGCCGAGGTGCGCCCAGTAGGCAATGTTGTAATCGGTGTTGTTGAGCACCACGCTCAGGGCTGGAATGATGTTGACGATGAGGAAATAGATGACGATAAAGAAGGCGCGAATTTTCGGCCAGGTGGGAATGATCCACAGAAACACCAGGGTGCGGATGCGGCCACCGGGAAACAACAGCAGGTAAGCGCCCATTACGCCCGAAATGGCCCCGCTGGCGCCGATGGCCGGGATGACCGAGTCGGCGCTGAAAATGACGTGAGCAATGTTGGCCAGGAAACCGCACGTCAGGTAGAAGAACAAGAAGCCCCAGGGGCCGCAGGCGTCTTCCACGCGGCGGCCAAACACCCACAGGGCCAGCATGTTGCCAAACAGATGAAGCAGGCCGCCATGTAGAAACATGGTGGTGATGGACGACAAGGTCCCTCCGCCCTGGCTCGACAAGAGCAGCGCAGGCACTGTGCCGTATAAGTCTAGGAGTTGCCGGAACCCGTCGCGGCTCTCTTGAAGAACAATAAACTCAAAGCCCATGACCATGACATTGATCCAGATAATGGCGATGGTCATGAAGGGGAAATGGCTGTAGCGATTGGGTTCGGTGTCGTTGAGAGGGAGCATATCTTTTTAGCGCAGAGAGGCCCGGTACACGTCCAACCGAATCCACGCTTGCCAAAGCAGCAGCGCGAAGGGCATGATCAGAAAGAAAAAGCCGGTGAGGCCAATCGGCAGACGCAGGAAGAAACGGCTCACGCCGTCCGGCCCCAGCCACCACGTCCACATCGGGTGGCGCGGTGTGGCAAAGGCGCTGGCCATCAGAAAGCCGCCGATGAGTACACCAAAGCCGGCCACGTAAAAAATGGGCGAGGCGCCGAGCGGGTCCAGGCCGGCCTGGGTGAGCAACATCAGCCCATATAACAGTGACGGCCCGACCGTCAGGCGCGCCAGAGTCAACGTGGGGTTGATCGCTTTGAAGCCGGGGATTTCTTTCAGTCGTTTCAAGTCGGCCAGCCGTCGCTCGGCGTCGCGTTGCCCGACCACCGTCCTGGCTTTCACCGTCGCCATCAGGTAGGCCGACTCGGCGCGCGCCAGATCGCCCTGCTCCACAAACATGTCGCCCATCGTCAGCGGATCATTTTGCCAGCGCTTCAACGTTGCCAGTTTGTTCTTGACCCAGCCGTTTTGCGGGTTGACGGTCAGGGCGTTTTCCAATGCCATAATCTGGTCGCTCACGTCGTCCACCATCTCGCTCAACATGAGCCAGGCGGTTTCGTTGTTCTCGTATTCGTCAACAAGTTGAAGAAGGAGTTCCCGCGCTTCATGAGTCCGACCGGCGGCTTTGGCCGCTTCGGCCTCGGCTAACAAGGTTTTCTGTCGCTGCCGCACGGCGGCCTCGCGTTGTTCGTAGAGGCCGGTCAGCCGGGCCATCGCTCTGGGTTGGTCGGGAGAGATGGCCAGCGCCCGTTCGAGGGCCATGATCTGGGCGTGGATGTCTTCGGCCACGTCGCTGAGCCAGAACCAGGCGACGGCATTGTTTGGCTCGGTCTCCAACACGTCTTCGAGCAAAAGGATCGCTCGCTCACGGTTGCCGGCTCTGGCTGAACGGATGGCTTCTTTGAGATAATCGGCGGGGGTCATGCTGAGGCGCGGTCGAAAAACCTGGCGGCGAGGTTGGAATGGTGAAGAGCGCAGGGGTCGCCGCCGGGTTTTAATATATCATGCTTGTCATCAAGCTTGCCGGTTGTGATTGTAGCGCAAAGCGGCGCTGTTGTTGCACGCTTACCGCAATCCACAGGCGCTGGTACAATCTTTCTACTTTCTTACCTTCGGAGTCAACTACATGACCGCCCTTCCCATTTCATATTTTGCTGAACGCGCCGACTCGTTCGTTGAGGCGTTGCGCCGTTATATTGCCGTCGAATCCCCTTCCACCGATAAAGCCGCCGTGAACAGGATGGGCGCGGTCGTGGCCGAGGAACTACAGGCGCTGGGGGCGGGAGTGGAAATCGCTTCTCAAACAGAGACGGGCGACCATGTTGTCGGGCGGTTAGGCGGCGGCGCAGGCAAACCCATCGTCATCATGAGCCATCTCGACACCGTTCACGACGTGGGCGCGGTGCGGGCCAATCCGATCCGAGTCGAAAATGGAAAGTTGTTCGGGCCGGGGGCGATTGACATGAAGGGAAGCGTGGTGATGGTGTTGGCCGCCCTGCGGGCGCTGAGCGAGAACGCGAAGCTGCCGGCCCGGCCCGTCATTGCCCTGTTCACTTCCGATGAAGAGATCGGCTCGAACTCGTCGCGGGCGTTGATCGAAAAACTCGGCGGCGAGGCCGGGCTGGTGCTGTGCATGGAACCCGCCTTGCCTGACGGGTCGCTCAAGACCTGGCGCAAAGGCATCGGCGGCTACGACATTTCGATCCGGGGCCGCTCCACCCATGCCGGAGCCGACCACGAAAACGGAGTCAACGCGATTGTGGAGATGGCGCATCAGGTGCTGGCTTTGCAAAGACTCACCGATTACGCCAAAGGCACGACGGTGAACGTGGGCGTGATTCGCGGCGGCACGCGCTCGAACGTGGTTCCCGACGAGTGCCTGATCGAAGTAGACTTGCGGGTGATGACGCCTGCCGACGCCGAGGCCGTTTGCCGGGCCATCGAATCGCTCAAGCCGGTCAATGGCCGGGCGGCCCTGACCCTCTCCGGCGGCATGAACCGCCCGCCGATGCCGCGCACCGAGTTGATCGCTTCCACGTTTGCCAGGGCGCAACGCATCGCCGCCGACCTGGGCCTGACGATTGGCGAAGGCGGCACGGGCGGCGGCTCGGACGCCAACTTTGTGGCCCCGCTCGGCGTGCCGGTGCTCGACGGTTTGGGGCCGCTCGGCAATGGCGCGCACTCCGAGCGCGAGCACGTCTTCATCAAGAGCCTGCCGGAGCGCACGGCTTTGCTGGCTGGGATTTTGAGTGAGTGGGCGCTGTCACTTTAGGCCAATTTGAGTTTCGGCTTCAAACCTCTTCTCCAACTTCGCCTTCTCATCCGCCGGTAACAAAGTCGCCCGCACCGCGTTCAGCGAGAGCTTCTCAATCACATCCAGGCCCCAGCCAAACGCTTCGGTGGCGGCCAGCCACTCATCCGTGAGCGTGGTGTTGAACATGGGCGGGTCGTCGGAGTTGAGGGTGACGTAGAGGCCCGCTTCAAGCAGTTTGGGCAGTGGGTGTTCGGCCAGCGAGGGCGCAACCTTGAGGCAGACATTGCTGGTCGGGCACACCTCCAGCGGAATCTGGCGGGCGCGCAGTTCGTCAATCAACTTCGGGTCTTCAAGGCAGCGCACGCCGTGGCCGATTCGCTCGGCCTTCAATGAATTCAACGCGCCCCAGATGCTCTCCGGGCCAACCGTCTCGCCGGCGTGAGGCAGGCTGGCCAGCCCGGCGGCCCGCGCCCGGTCAAAGGCAGGTTTATGCTTCTCCGGCGGGTTGCCCACTTCGTTGCCGCCCAGCCCAAAGCCGGTCACCCCGTTCCCCAGTCCGCGAATGGCCCAGTCCGCCGAGATCAGTCCGTCGTCGGGACTCACTTCGCGGGCAATGTCAATCGTCAGAGTCATCGTCGTGTTCAGTTCCGCCGCCGCCCAGGCTCGCGCCCGGTTGATGGCCGCCAACTGATCGTCGAATGGGAGGCGATGAAGTTGATAGAGAGTGTAGGCGGTGTAGGTTACTTCGCTGTGAACAATGTTCTGCTCGGCCTGGCCGATGAGAAATTCGCGGGTGATCAGTTCGATGTCGTCGGGCGTCTTGAGGCAACGGGACATCGTCACATAAATGTCCACGAAGTGCGGGAAGTCGGTAAAGGTGTACCACTGGCGCAAGCCTTCGACGGTGTTCGCCGGTAGGGCCACGTCGTGGCGGCGGGCCAGCTTGAGCAGGGTTTCGGGCCGGATCGAGCCTTCGAGGTGAACGTGAAGCTCGACTTTGGGCATGGCGCGGATGAATGAGGTGAGGGGCATTAGTAAGCCATTTCTCCTTTGACAAACGCCGCCGTTCTTGAATCGGTTGGGCGATCAAAAAAATCGGTGGTTGGTGCGAGTTCGACAAGTTTACCACCGAGAAGCAAGCCAACACGATGCGCCAGCCGCCGGGCTTGAAAGATGTTGTGGGTGACGAGGACGATGGTGGCGCCGTGAACCGTGTTTTGTTCGCGCACAATGGATTCGATGAGGCCGACGTTGTACGGATCAAGATTGGCCGTCGGCTCGTCGAGCAATAGCACTTCGGGGCGAAGCACCAGGGCCCGGGCCAGCGCCACTCTCTGCATCTCGCCGCCGGAGAGCTTGTGGGCGGCTTCCCCGGCAAAGCCGGCCAGCCCCACCCGATCCAATGCTTCAGCCACCCGGCCACCAACAGGCAGGCCGCGCAGTTGCAAACCGTAAGCCGCGTTATCGCGCACCGAGCGATTGAGAAGAAGCGGGCGTTGAAAGACGGTCGTGACGCGGCGGACTAACGACAACAGCGGTTGAGGTGAAACGGGCTGGCCGTCGAAAAGGATGGCTCCGGCTGAAGGCGGCTCCAAAAAATTGAGCAGGCGAAGCAAGGTGGATTTGCCGGCGCCGCTCGGCCCGACGAGGGCCAGGATTTCACCGGCCCTCACCGACAACCGTTCCACATCCAGAACCGTCCGCCCGGCGTAACTCTGCTTGATGCCGTTGAGTTGATAGAGATCAGGCATTCGGTGAAATTGTTGAGCGAATTGTCAATTCGCTCTACGCCCCGACAGCCGCACCAGCAGTAGATTCGAGAAGAAGGCCAGGGCCAGCAGAACACCGCCCAGCGCCAGCGCCAGCTCAAAATTGCCTTTGCGCGTTTCGAGGACGATGGCCGTAGTGAGCACACGGGTGCTGCCTTCGATGTTGCCGCCCACCAGCATGACGGCCCCCACTTCAGAGATGATGCCGCCGAAGGCGGCGACGATGGCCGCCACTACGCCCGACCGGGCTTCGGCCAGCACCGTCCACATCACTTGCGCCGGAGTCGCGCCGAGAGCGCGCACCTGCAGGCGCAGAGCCGGGTCAACGCTCTGCACAGCCGAGAGGGTGAGACCGACGACGAGCGGCAGGGCAATGATGACCTGGGCGGCGATCATGGCCGAGGGTGTGAAGAGCCAGCTTAGCCGGCCCAGCGGCCCGGCCCGCGAGAGCAACAGATAGACAAACAGGCCGACGACGACCGGCGGCAAACCCATACCGGTGTAAATCAATAATTCGATGAGGCGTTGGCCCGGAATCGGGTGCAGGGCTAACGATGCGCCCAGCGGCACGCCGATCACGGCGGCAATGATCAGCGCGACGCCGGAAACATAGAGGGAGAGCGTGATGACAGGAAGAAGATCCGCGAGCACTTATCAGGTTTCACCACAGAGCACACAGAGAACACGGAAGACACTTTTCAATGACTCTGTGATCTCCGCGCTCTCTGTGGTGAATTCATTTATGGGTGCGCTGTCTTCCAGGCCTCCGAGCTTGGGTAGAACAACGGCTGGCCGAACTTGTCTTTGCCATAGTCGGCGATGGATTGCTGGGTTTCAACAGACGTAATCCATTCGGCAAACTGAGTCGCCAATTCAAAGTTGACGCCGGCGTGTTTCTCCGGGTTGACGGGGATGACGCCGTAAGGGTTGAGCAGGCCTTTGTCCTTGTTCGCGTCAATGCTGGCCCCGCCCACCATCACGTCCAGGTTTGGCAGGTTTTCTTTTTGCGACAGCCAGGTGCCCCGATCCGTTAAAGTATAAGCGCCTTTCTCGTTGGCGAAGGACAGCGTTTCGCCCATGCCCTGCCCTAACGAAAAATACCAGCCCGAATCGGGCGAGGGTTCGAGGTTGGCTTTCTTCCAAATGGATTTCTCTTTGGTATGCGTACCCGAATCGTCTCCACGCGAGGCAAACGGAGCATTTGCCTCTGCAATTTTGGCGAAGGCCTCGGCGGCAACTTCCAGGCCCGCAACTCCGGCGGGGTCGTCAGCAGGGCCGACGAGGATAAAGTCGTTGTACATCACGTCCAGCCGGTTAACGCCGTCGCTATTGGCGACAAATTCATCTTCGCGCGCCCGCGAGTGAACCAGCACCACGTCCACGTCGCCGTTCGCGCCAAGTTCGAGGGCCTGGCCGGTGCCAACGGCAATCACTTCAACATTAGCGTTGAACTTCGATTCAAAGTCTGACAGGATGGCGTCGAGCAAACCTGAGTCGGCAGTAGAAGTGGTGGTGGCAAGACGAAGGGTTTGAGGCGGTTGAACCGGAGTCGGGGCGGCGCAGGCGGCGAGAAGGAAGGTGATGAACAGAGAGAGGTGAATGAGGTGGAGGCGGCGCAGGGTGAGATTCTTTTCGTTATGATTTTTTATCATAGCGCCACATTATACTCGATGAATCAAAAAACCCCGTCACCCAATAAATGAGTGACGGGGTTTTGAGCAGTTGAACGTCTGGTTACTTTAGGATAACTTCGGCAGCCTGCAAGCCCTTCGGGCCTTTCTCGACGGTGAATTCCACCATCTGGCCTTCCTGGAGGGTGCGGAAACCCTCGGACTTGATGGCGGAGAAGTGGACGAAAACGTCCTCGCCGCCGTCGCGGGCAATGAAGCCGTAGCCTTTGCTGTTGCTAAACCATTTGACCGTTCCAGTGATACGCTCTGACATTGTGTTTGCCTCCTTATGGCAAAAAAGAAAATAATTTAGACGCAATGTTTGTTCCTTTAGGAGCGGTCAAAACAAAACGGCTCACGGCAGGAAATCCGTGAACCGTTGTCTTTCTCACTACTACCAACAAGAACTTACGTGCATCCTACAGAGCGATACTATAGCAGGCTCAAGGTGATGAGTCAAGCATGTGATTGCGACTCGAGGCGGCGCAAAACCGCCAACAGCAAAATTGAAACAGCCAGCAAAATGGCCGAGAGGGCCAGAGCCAGACTCAGATCGCTCTCAAAGCCGAGATAGATCGCCAGCGGCATGGTTTGGGTGCGGCCCTGAAGATTCCCGGCGAACAGGATCGTCGCCCCGAACTCGCCCAGCGCCCGCGTCCAGGCCAGAATGGCGCCGCTGAGAAGGGCGCGCCCGGCCAGCGGCAACATGACGAAGCGGAACAACTGCCACTGGCTTGCGCCCTCGGTGTAAGCCGCCTCTTCCAGTTGAACGTCTATTGCGGCAAAACCGATCCGGGCCGAGCGGACGTAGAGCGGCGCGGACACAAACGCCTGGGCCAGCACCACCGCCGCCATCGTGAAGGGCAAGCTGATTCCAACCAAGCCCAGCGCCGGGCCGAGCAGGCCGCGACGGCCAAAAGCCATGAGCAGGGCCAGCCCGGCCACTGCCGGCGGCAACACCACCGGCAAATCAATCAGCAACTCAACCCCGGCCCGGCCCCGAAACCGCCAGCGGGCCAGCGCATAAGCCAGCGGCGTGCCGGTGAAAATGGCTAACAGCGTGCTGAGAGTGCTAGTGACTAAACTCACCCGAAGCGCATCGAAGGCAGAAGGGGCAAAGAGGCTACCCATAAAGTCGGTCATTGCCGCCCGCCACAACAAGGCGACAAGCGGCAGGGCCAACAGGCACAACAGCACGCCGCCGGGGAGGATAAGCAACCAGATTGATTTACTGCGTGGAGGAAAGGCGGGGATCAAGGTGTGACCGGGGTGAAGCCCCATTTTTTCAGAGTCGCCTGCCCGTCGGGCGAAAGCACGTAAGCCACAAAGGCCTCGGCCAGAGCGCGGCTGGGCGCATTCTTCATCACCGCAATTGGATACCGGGCGGTGACGTTGAACTCGGCAGGGATGGCCAGCGTTTGCAGGTTGGGCGTTGCCACAGCGTCCGAATTGTAAACGATCCCGGCGTCGGCTTCGCCAAGTTGAATCTTGGCCACCACCTGTTTGACGTTGTTCTCTTCGGAGACAAGGTTGGCCAGCACTTGATCTTTGAAGCCGGGGCCGAGGCTGGCTTCAAGGTTGTCCAACGCCTGGCGCGCATAGTTGCCCGCCGGGACATCCTCGGCGGCCAACACCAACGAGAGGCCGGGCCGGGCCAGGTCGCTCAACGTTTGCACGTTCGCCGGGTTGCCGTTTGGTAGAATGACGATAAGTTCGTTGGAGAGGAAGATTTGAGAATTGGAGATTAGAGATTGGGTGGCAAGGGCATCCATTTCGCTTTGGTTGGCCGAGGCGAACACGTCGGCTTCAGCCCCCTGCTCCAGTTGAGTACGCAAGCTTTGCGAGCCGTCAAAGTTGAAGACGACGGCCACGCCAGGGTTGGCCGCCTCAAAGGCTTTGCCGATCTCGTTGAAGGCATTGAGGGTTGAGGAGGCGGCAAAGACGGTGAGGGTTTTGGGCGACGAGGCCGGGCCGGCGCAGGCGGCCAGAAATATGATCCACGAAGTCACACGAAGGAACACGAAGACAGCTTTATGAGGAGCCAAACGTGTCACGGTATTTTGCTTCCACAGTTTTTTCGACGGCGGCGTTGAAGCGGGCGAACTTGTCGAGGTATTCCTGCGCGGCGGGGGTGAGAGTCGCGCCGCCCCCGTGGTGGCCGCCGACCTGAGTCTCCACCAGCTTCAGGCCGAGGCGCGTTTCCATCTCGTTGATCTTCTGCCAGGCAGTGCGGTACTGGATTTTCATCTGCGCCGCCGCGGCGCTGATCGAGCCGGTTTCGCCGACGGCTTTGAGCAGGGCCGCCCGCCAGGTGGAGAAGACCACTTCGTCGTCGGCTTCGAGCCAGAGGTTGAATTTGGGTTGCATAGCTTTCGCGCGGAAAACGACAAACGTCAAACGTCAAACGACACCTGACGTTTGTCGCCTGTCGTTTCACGTTTCACACCTTCAACCGGGCCTGTTTGCACCAGAATCACCGCCGCCAAGATCAGGGCCGCGCCCAGCCATTGCTTTTCGTTGAGCGTCTCGCCCAGCAAAAAGATGGCCATGATGGCGGTGAGAGCCGGTTCGAGGGTGGCGATTAGCGAGGCCACGCTGGCTTGCAGGTAACGCAGGCTGAGGGTGTAGAAGCCGAAGCCCATCAGTGACGGCCCGACGGCGAGAATGATCAGGATCGTCCAGCCGTCCCAGGCTTTCATGGTGAACAGCGTATCAGGCCGCTGGGTCAGACTGAGGCCGATGGCGGCGAAGAGGAAGCCATAAGCCGTCACCGTCCACGGGCTGACAAAGCGTTTGCCACTCCAGCGCCCGGCCAGGTTGTAGAAGGCGAAGGCCAGCCCGGTGCCGAGGCCGACGAGAATGCCAACCGGGTTGACCTGCCAGGCTTCGGCGGAGTAGGCTTTGGCGACAAACACGCACCCGGCAAGACTCAACCCGACGGCAACGAGTTTGCGCGAGGTGATGGCCTCTTTGAGAACGGGCCAGGCCAGCAGGACGGTGAAGGCGGGCGAGCTATAAGCCAGCACCGTAGCCACCGCGGCGCCGTTGAATTGCACGCTGAATGTCCACAAACTATTGAAGATGGCGAGGCCGAAGAAGCCGTAGACGACAAAAAACGGAAGGTCGCGGCGAGAAATTTTGAGGGCTTGCGGTTGCCAGAGGCGCAGGATGAGAAGGAGCGCGAGGGCGATGATCAGATCGCGCCAGAAGGCCAGGGTGAGCGGCTGGAGATCGTAGTGCTTGAGGAGGTAGCTGATGAAGATGCCGGTGGTGGCCCAGACGGTAGTGCCGGCGAGGGCGATGAGGATGCCTTTGGAATGGGAGGTCATAGAGGTAGAGTGTGAGGCCGATAATAGCACAACTCACCCGACAACGGAAAGCGCGATTGCGCTCCCGGTATATTGGGTGTAAATTGGAACAGCCCGAGCGCCACTAACTGGCCGTCATGAATTTTCTCGGAAACTTCCGCACCGGGACATCCAGCGGA
>JACPWC010000094.1 GCA_016197225.1 Chloroflexota bacterium | reverse complement strand
TCAAACTTGAACTGCTCAAAGGCGACACCCAACTCAACCATTTTGCCCTCAAAGCCAAGCTCTATTTGCAAGCCATTCAAGCCGCTTACGCCAAGTTGCGCGAACTCAACCCCGTCTGCTTGGCTGCGTAAGGTGAGTTACTATTATAGGATTGGCAACCTCATTTTCTGGTTGCGTGACTTTGAGTATGAGGTGTTGCTTGACGATTTTCACTACAGGGTGTATTACACGCCGCATAGTAAAAGTGTGGTTGGAATAGAGTTGACTGGGAAAGAACCGCCAATTACTCAAAGGAGCTAAAGAATGCGACTAATCTTTGACGGGAAACCCATCGAGTTCAACGCCGGCGACACGGTGCTGGCCGCCTTGCTCAAGGCGGGCATTCATCCGGCGGGCGGCGGCCCTCTCTGTTGCGGCGGCGACTGCCCCCACTGCCTGGCGACGATTGGCGGCGCGTCTTATGCGCGAACATGCCAGACTCCGGCCCGGCCCGGCATGATCGTCGAGCGCCACCCTGCGAACGGCTACCCGCCTCTCCCTACCAACAACTTGCCCGGCCCGGAAGTTAGCACCCGCCACTTGCATTGCGACGTGATCGTTATCGGCCAGGGCCGGTCGGGCAGGGCGGCGGCTGAAGAAGCAAAGCAAGCTGGCAAGCGTGTCGTCACCCTGGACGAGAAAGAAGGCCAGGAGGCGCTCGGAATTTACGAGGGGCCGCTGGTGATCGCCCGAACTTCTCAAGGCATGTGGCACGTTCACGCGCGCGAAGTGATCGTGGCCACCGGAGCCGCCGAGATTCAACCCGTTGCGCCGGGAAATCAACTGGCCGGAATTTTCACCGCCAGAGCAACCGAAACGCTAGCCGCCGCCGGGGTGAACCTGGGCCGCGTCGTGGCGATTGGCGAGCCGCCAAGAGGCGTGGAGGCGGAAAACGTTCAGGGCCAGATCGTCCGCTTTGAGGGCGAGAAGAAAGTGGAAGCCGTCGTCGTCCGCGGCCCGGATGGAAATGAAAAACGCTTCGCCTGCGACTCCGTCTCGGTTGGATTGGGCCTGAACCCGCGAGACACGCTTCTTAGAATGGGCAACGGCCTCAACGTTCGCGCCGTCGGCGAGGCGGCGCGCGAACCGGATTTGCCGATATGTCCTACGTCCGGCACAGTGTGTTCATGCTCCGGCGTCACGGTTGAAGATTTGGATCGAGTCTGGAATAGCGGCTTTCGCGAAATGGAACTGATCAAGCGGGCGACGCTGGCCGGAACCGGAACGTGCCAGGGCGGGATGTGCACGCCTTATCTGCGTAGTTTCATCAAAGCGCGCGGCGGCGAATTACAGCCCGCCTTTACCGCCCGGCCCGTCACTCGCCAACCCACTCTGGCCGAAGCCGCCGCCGGGGCGCATCACCGGCCAACCCCGCGCACGGCGCTCGACGCCGAGCACCGGCGGCTGGGGGCGTACATGGATCGAGTCGGCGGGTGGTGGCGTCCGTGGAACTACGGCAACGTCCTCGAAGAATACTGGGCGGTGCGCGAGGCGGTTTCCATTGGCGACGTGAGCACGCTCGGCAAGATGCTGGTTTCGGGGCCGGACGCGCTCAAACTGCTCGAGCATCTTTATCCCACCAAAGTTTCCACCATCGGACCTGGCCGCTCGCGCTACGTGTTGATCCTCGACGAGCGCGGCTACGTTTTTGACGACGGCTTGATCTGCAACGAAGGTGATGGCCGCTACTATCTCACCTTCACTAGCGGCGGCTCCAGCTTTGCCGAGATGTGGGTGCGCGACTGGGCCGACGCCCTGAAGCTGGACGCGCGTTTGATGTATCAAACCATGTCGCTCGGCGCGATCAACGTCACCGGCCCGCTGTCGCGGGAACTGCTGTCGCGAGCCGGCTTCACTACGCCGCTCAACTATATGCAACACACAAAGGCAGAAGTCGGCGGTGTGGCCTGCCGGGTCTTGCGCCTCAGCTTCACCGGCGAACAATCCTACGAACTGCACCACCCTGCTGATCAGTCGGCGGCGCTCTGGCGGCGCTTGCTCGAACTCGGCGCTGATCTTGGGATCAAGCCGCATGGCATCGAAACGCTTCTCAAATTGCGGCTGGAGAAAGGCCACGTCATCGTGGGCCAGGACACGGACTTTGACACGACGGCCCGGCGAATTGATATGGAGTGGGCGCTGAAGCTGGACAAGGGCGACTTTGTCGGACGCCAGGCCGTTCTGCGAACCAACAAGGAACTGCTCGACAAGCAACTGGCCGGATTGGAGATGGACGGCCCGGCTCCGCTTGAAGGGGCGGTGATCTGGCGCGGCGATGAGTACGCCGGTTACGTCACCTCAAGCGCTTACTCGCCCGTTTTGGGCAAGGCCGTGATGCTGGGCTGGGTAAAGTTGTTCGACGGTGAATTACCGGCCCAGGTCGTCATCGAGGGGCGGCCAGCCCGGCGAGCCGCCGTCCCGTTTTACGACAAGGAGAGCAACCGTGCCCGCGCTTAATCGTCTCCCCGCCACCCGAATCGTGGCCACTCCCTCTGCTCTGGATGCCGCCGCGTGGCCCGCGAATATTCTTGCCTTGCGAATCGCGTCTGATGAAGTGCTGGTCACACCGCCCGCGCCGGAGATCAAATTGAATGACCCGCACGCCATCTTCGAACCGGATTCCGGTTTTGCCGACGTCTGGTTGGCGGCGGATGAGGCGCTGAAGTTTTTGGAGCGCGAGTGCGAGTGGGAACTGCCGGCGGAACGACCGGCCTTTGCTCAAGGAATGGTCGCCGGAATCGCGGCCAAGCTGTGGCTTGAGTCCGATCGCGTTCTGATCATCGTGCCTGCGCCGTTCGTGGCCGACTTTGAGGAGCGGATGACATGAATGAGTTTCAGGAAAAGAAAATCAAGTTCACCTGGCCCGAACCCAAGCGCAGTTACGACGTGGTGATCGTGGGCGGCGGCGGGCACGGCCTGGCGACGGCCTATTACCTGGCGACGCGGCACGGCATCACGAACGTGGCCGTGCTGGAGCGCAAATACATCGGGGCCGGAAATTCGGGGCGCAACACCACCATCATTCGCTCCAACTACGGCATTCCCGAAGCGGTGCGTTTTTATCAGCGCAGTCTCGAACTCTACCAATCACTTGAGGCCGAGACCGAACGCTGGGTGATGCACAAGCAGAAGGGCCTGCTGAATCTGGCGGTTAGCGAGGCCAGCCTGCGAACCGAGCGCGCCCGGGCCGCCGTGAACGCGGCCTTCGGGGCCAGGACCGATTTTGTGACGCCCAAGGAGTGCAAAGAGATTTGCCCACAACTCGACCTGACCGGCGGCGGAGTCTGGCCGGTGCTGGGCGGCTCGTATCATCACGAGGGCGCAACCGCCCGCCACGACCGGGTGGTGTGGGCCTTCGCCGAAGGCGCGATGCGACGCGGCGTGCATGTTCATCAAAAGGTCGCCGTCACCGGGTTGATGAAAGAGGGTGACAAAGTGACGGGCGTGGAGACGACTGCCGGGCCGATCTCGGCCAAAGCTGTGGTGGGGGCGGTGGGCGGCCACGTGACCACATTGGCGGCCCTGGCCGGGGTGCGGCTCCCGATTCGCACTCATCCCTTGCAAGCCTTTGTCACCAATCATTACGAATTGGCGTTCAACGTCATCGCCGCTTCGCCGCCGCTCTTGTTTTACATGTCGCAGACGGCGCGCGGCGAGATGCTGATCGGGGCCGAAATTGATCGCCAGCCGAGCTACTCGTATCGCTCCGGCTATCACTTCCTGCAGAACTGCTCCCAGCGCGCCCTCACCTTATTCCCGTTCATGCGGAACTTGCGCGTCTTGCGGCAGTGGACGGGCGTGTGCGACATGAGTCCTGACTACTCGCCCATCATGGGCCTGACCGGCGTCGAGGGGTTCTACGTCACCACCGGCTGGGGGACGTGGGGCTTCAAGGCCATTCCGGCCGGCGGCGAGCAGATGGCCGAATTGGTGGCGACGGGCAAAGTGCCGGAACTGATCGCCCCGTTTGCGCTGGACAGGTTTGCCAAAGATCGGACGATGGCCGATCGCGGGTCAGCCGGAACGCATTAGAATTTGGGACGCAGATGACGCTGAAAAAGATATGATGAACGCTGATTGTTTGAAGTTTGCTCAATCGAAAGGTGTTTTATACATAGACAAAACAAATGATCAGCGAAAATCAGCGATTCATCAGCGTTTATCTGCGTTCCCGTTTCTACCTGGAGTAAAACGATGAGCCTTCACATCCCTTGCCCCAACTGCGGGTCGCGGCCCGTTGAAGAATTTCTCTACGGCGAGATTTCAACCGTGCCGGATTCGATCACCGACGCCGACGCTCGCGACGTTGACCGCGCTTTCATGCACAATAACCCCGAAGGCGCGCAGATCGAGCGCTGGTTTCACGTCTTTGGCTGTCGGCGCTGGCTGACGATGAGGCGGGATACGAGGACGGATGAAGTCATTGGCACATCGTGGCGGGGTTATTAGATCCACGAAGATACACGAAGGGACACGAAAATAAAGGTAACCTTCGTGTCCCTTCGTGGACTTCGTGGAGAAAAATCGGCATGACAAAGTGAAAGAATCCGTTCAATTCGCAAAACCCGTTGCCAAATTATGTTCTCTCCAACAACCTCTCTCACCCTCTTCTCTCTTCTAGCTCTCTTCATCCTTTCCAACATCGCCGCCATCCTCTTCGGCCAGCCCAGCCCGGATCGAACCCGGCGAGCCATCCCCTGGCTTCAGCGTAGCACCTCGTTGCAATTGGCGATCATGGCCTGGCTCTTCTGGGTGCTGGCGGCGCGGGGGACGGCGCTCGCCACCTTTGCCCTGCTCATCGCCTTCGGCATGAGTATTTCATTCGTCGCCGACCTGATCATGGCCGAAATCATTCGCCTGCCAAACCGGGTGCTGGGCGGCATCGTCGTCTTTGGGTTGGCGCACCTCACTTACATCGCCGCCTACGTGGCCGGCGGGCAGGCGCTCGGCATTTTGCGGGCGCCGCTCTGGGGCGGGGCGGTGGCAGGCTTTCTGGCATTGGGGCTGGTGCTGTGGCGGGCGCTCATTCACAACCCGGCCGCGCCGCAGTTGTTGAATTACGGCGCTCTGGGATATACTCTGCTCATCACGGTGATGGTCTCCACCGCCGTGGCGCTGTCCCTGGCTGATGGGCGGTTGGGACTTTTGTCAGTTGGGGCATTCCTATTTTTGATTTCGGATGTAATATTGGGTAATCAGATTTTCCGCCAGAACAACTGGCCTTATGTGAGCGAAGTGGTCTGGCTCACTTACATTCTGGGGCAGGCTGGTATTGTGTGGAGCGTCCTGCCCGCGCTGACTATATTGTGATTTTCTTCCGATCCTAATGACCCCCGCCAACTCTGACCGCATTCGCCCCTTGCCGAACAGCATGTACGTCGTGGACACGCTGGCCGGCAGCGTGTTGGTCAACTGCCCCCCGGAAGCCCTCAAATATTTGCTGGCCGAAGGCCTCAAACCGCCCAAGACCCTCCTCCTGCCGCCCGACATGCCCGCCGGGCGACAACTTGGCTCAATGGGTTTTGTGCGCCAGGGCATCAACTATGCCAGCGTGGAATTTGTGCTTTACGCCAACTTTTTCGGCAGCGGTCAGCGCACTCACCTCATCACCGCCACTGCCGATCAAGCTCGCCGCCTGCGCCAGATTTTGGACGAAACCATCAACGGCCCGGAAGAGGTTGCCGCTTACGGCAATTACGGCTGGCTGCAGAAAGAGTGTGACGCTGTCGGCTATTACCCGCCATTGAAAAGGCCGCCGCTGGTGAACGACCTCGCCGAGATTACCAGCCTTGAGGCTGATGGCGGCGATTTGGGCGAGGGCGTCAGTGTCCGGCTGGTGAATGATCGTTTCGTCTTCGCCGAGAACGGTGAAGACGTGGCTATTCTCTCAACGGCGATCCAGGGGTCGCCGGCGCCGTTGGTGCTGGCCCCGCCTCGCCCGCTCCTTCGACAAGAGATCACCTTGCAGTTCATCGGCGGCAGTGACGGCTTCGACCCGACCGGAATCACCACCTGCTTCCTGGCCTATCTCGGTTCAGCCGTCCAAACTCAGGCTACGTTGTTCGACGCGGCGGCTTACCTGCGGTTGCGCCTGGGCAACCTCGGCGTCTCGCCCAGCCAGCTCTCGGAAGTGGTGCTCTCGCACCTGCACGAAGATCACCTGGCCGGTTTGCCCGAATTGATCCTGATGGGCGATCATCGCCTGCGCTTGCTGACTTCGGACATTGTTTATCGGGGTCTGCTCCGCGTGCTAAGCGCCATGTTAGCCGTCCCTGAAAGTGAAGCCGCCAACCTGTTTGACTACTATCCTCTCAACCCCGGCCACCCGCTGGTTCTGGATGGCCGCCGGTTCGAGGCGATATACGCCGTTCATTCCATCCCGACCATTGCCGTGCGAGCCAATGCCCTTTGTTATTCCGGCGACATGCGCTACGACGAAGACTGGTTCAACGAATTGGAGCAACAAGGCGTGCTCTCGCCGGAACGCCACGCCGAACTTGTCCACTTTGCCGACGGCGCTGAAGTGCTGGTGCAGGACGTGGGCGGGGGCAGCATCCACACGACGCTCACCCCGGCACTCTTAAAATCGCTCACGGCCAAAGGCCCGCATCTCGTGCTGGCCCACATCGCCGGCGACAAACAATCTCTCCCGACCACTGACCCCGCCCTGGCCGCCAAAGTGGAATTTGCCAGAAGCGGCACCGTCACCGCCTTCGGCGAAACCGTCTCTCATCATGCGCTTCAATATGCCGAACGCGTCGAGACCATTTCGGCCTGCCCGTTGTTCTCGCGGCTGTCGGTCGGCCAGCGCATCATCCTGGCCGAGCAAACCTCTCTGGCCGAGTGGGCCGACGGCCAGATCATCATGCGCGACGGCGACGCCTCCGACGGCAAGACTTACATCATTCACTCCGGCCTGGTGGAAGTCTGGGTGCAGGGCAAGCAAGTGCGCGTGATCGGGCGCGGCAACAGCATTGGCGAGCGCGGCGCTTTGCAGGGCGACCCGCGTTCCGGCATGTTGGTGGCGCGCGGGAAGGTGCAATTGCTCAGCCTGACGGGCAGCGTCTTCAAGCCCATCGCCGAAAGCCTGGGCCTGGTGGATGCCTTCAACCGCGCCGACTGGCTGTGGACGCGGCCCGTGTTCAGCCAACTACCCTGGGCAACGCTGTTAGACCTGGCCCTCGACTTTCAGCCGCGCAAGCTACAGGCCGGCGATCATCTGTTTGAGTTTGGCGAGCCGGGCTACGAGTGTTACTTGCTGGTGTCGGGTGCGATCTCGGTGTTGAACCAGCAGGGTGAACAATTGGGCGAGATTAAGATGCCAGGCGAATTTTTTGGCGCTCGGGCGGCGCTGTTCGGCCAGCCGCGCAATGCCTCGGCCCAGGCCATCCAACCAACCGAGATTTGGGCTTTGCCTGCCCCGGCTTTGCAGCGCCTGCAAATGGTTTATCCCAACGTCCTGCTTCACCTGCGCGTCCTCGAATCGGGACGGCACGGGCAGTTGCCGTCCAGCCACGCGCCGTAAGCAACGGCAGTTCGCCCGCAGTTGGACTGCGGGCGCAGTACAACTGCCGCCCGAACAGGCTTAGTTGGCAAACGCCGACAGCAATCCCACCACATTCTCCCCCAGCGCCTCGTTGTTATAACCGCCCTCCATCACCACCAGAGTCGGCAAGCCCATCCCTTCAATCCGTTGCCCAATCTCGCGGATGCCGTCTGTCGTCACGTCGAATTTCCCCAGCGGGTCGCCTTTGTAAATATCCATGCCGGCTGAGATGACCAAATGCGCTGGATTAAATTTCCTGATCAAGCCGATGGCTTCGCCCAAAGCTTCAAGGTAGTGGGTGTCGTCGGTGTGCGGGGGCAGGGGGAAGTTACGGTGGTAGCCGAGTCCAGCGCCCGCCCCGGCCTCGTCGGCATACCCGGCGAAAAACGGATACTCCCAATTCGGATCAGCATGGATCGAGATCGTCAACACCTCTGCCGACTCGTAGAAAATATCCTGCGTGCCGTTTCCGCCGTGATAATCTATGTCCAGAATAGCAACCTTGCCATGTTTCGAGAGCCACCTGGCGGCGATGGCGGCGTTGTTGAGGTAACAGTAGCCGCCGCAGTTGTCGCGCCCGGCGTGGTGGCCCGGCGGGCGGCAGAGGGCAAAAGCAACCCGCTCGCCGCTCACAATCGCTTTTGCGCCTGAGAGCGCGCAGTTGGCCGACATGAGCGCGGCCTGATACGTTTCGGCGACGATGGGCGCGTTGAGGTCAATGGTGTAGAAACCGGAACGCCCTGCCAGCGAGGTCGGGCGCTTGTTGCTCCAACGGCGCGGCGGGAAAGTGGCCGGCATCACCAGCGGGCTGTCGAATTCCGGGCCGCCCGATTGACCGCCCTCGCGCTTCCAATCAGCAAAGGCATTTTCGAGATACTGCAAATAATCATCGGCGTGGACAGCGCGGATCGGCTCCAGGCCGAAGTCTTCCGGCGGCGCAATCTCCGCCCAAACCGTTTTGCGGAGCGCGGCCAGCACCCGATCCATCCGTTCCGGGCATTCAAAGACGGGTATCTTCACGCCGCCCTCAAAAATTTCAAAAGGCGGGTTGTGGGCACGGTGGGCTTCGGAGTAAAAGACCTTCATGTTTCAACCAAATTGGGGTCAATGATGTAAGACCACCAATTATTCGAAATCCCGTTCGTCTCGCCTGCCGCGTGCGGGAAGTGCTTGAACCACCACAGGTGATGCTGGCGAATGTCGCCGTTGCCCCACTCACTGCAATTCACCGTTCGCGTTGCGCCCTTGAAATTCGGAAAGTTGTGCCAGTCGTCACAGCG
The DNA here is from genome assembly GCA_016197225.1 of Chloroflexota bacterium. Classification (NCBI taxonomy): domain Bacteria; kingdom Bacillati; phylum Chloroflexota; species Chloroflexota bacterium. Next base: position 24,928 of record JACPWC010000094.1, on the reverse strand, counting down.
GCTGACGACGTTGCGGCGGTTGCCCCAGTCGTAATCGCGCTCACTGTTCGGCGCAAAATGGACGTTGCCGCACTCGGCCCGGCCCGAGTGCGTTTTGTCGTAACGGGTGAATCGCTCCCACAAATTCGCCTCGCCGCGCTTGCCTTCAAACACCTTGCTCATGATCGACTCGGCGCGGTGGCCCAAATCTTCCAGCATCTCACCCACGCCGCGCTCGTAGTTGAAGCCCATGATGATGAAGCGCCGGTTGGCCTTCGTGCCGGTCAGCGGCGGCGCGTTGCACCAGAACGCGCCCGGCCCGGCCATGATCGACTCGTAGTAACCGGCGTAAGGCGGGCCGAACAACCACACTTCGTCAATCGCGCCGCTGTTGATTTTGGAGACGATGTCAAACTCGTCGAGCAGACGGTGATAGTCCACCAGGTCAGGCTGATGAAACCCGGAACGCGAGCGCCAACATTTGAGGTATTGATCGGTGGTATATCGAAAGCCATCCTGCTTCACGGGGAAGCCGTCAACTTCAACCCGTTCCACGATCTCAAAATTCGCGTAGGCAAGACTGCAATCACAAACATCTCGAATATAGAGATCACCCAAAAAACCAGAATCATTCCAACCAAACAACTGGTGCAACTTACGCCCACCTGAAACCGGATCATGAACGATAAACAACACCCGCCGCACCCTCGACACAACAGAAGTAACCGTCATATCACCTCCACTGTGCTACAATTTCACAAAAGGAGCAAAAGCAACTATGGACAACCAAAACACTGCCAACGAGCAAACCTACATTGACCCCGTCTGTGGAATGACCGTCACAGCCAGCGACGCCGCCGGAAGCCACGAGCACAAAGGCACAACCTACTACTTCTGCGGGCCGGGCTGTATGCACTCATTCAAGAAAGACCCGGAGAAATATCTCGCGCCAGATTATAAGCCATCCATGGACTGACAAAAAAAACGAGCCACATAGTGGAAACAATTCCACCCTGTGGCTCACCCAATCTCCAACTAAAGCGAATTAACAATCCGCTCTACAGAAATTACTAAAACAGGCCCCAATCCGCGCCTGCGCCTTCTTCCATCAATTCCGGGCTCCACATCTCCAACCCCATCTCCATCACCACCGGGACGCCGACAACACTTTGCATCTTTTTGCGCGTCTCTTCCATAATGGCCGGACCATAAGGGCAAAACGGCGTGGTCAGGATCATTGTCACCATAGCCCGATCCGGTTGAACATCCAGGTCGCGAATCAGGCCCAACTCAATGATGTTCAGCCCCAGTTCCGGGTCAACCACTTCACGCAGAGCATCTTTCACCCGCGCCGAGAGTTCAGGTTTATCGGCCTCAGAAAACCAGACAAGCTTTGAGGAAGTATTTTCAGCCATAATTATCCTTTGATAGATGTATTTTCAGCCCCGCCGATCACAAAGACACAACGTTGATCGCCATTAAGCAGACAGGTGCTTTTAGCAACCGGGCGCGACAGCATCTTGCTAATCAGCGTTTGATCAATCGTGCAAACTTCAGGGTGACGCTGGCCGATCATAAAGTAAGGGCAATTATACTCAGTCAGTTGGTAAGCCTCACCCACTTTGTTCCACTCGGCCATAAAGCCCTCCTCGCCCAAGATCTCCGCGAGCAGGGTCAACTTCTCATCCAACGTCTTGCCCTCCAGCCGCGAGGCGTGACCCGAGGCAATATCATAAGCCATCGCCTCAAAAATCTTTTCAATCATCAGGCTGGGCAGGGCGGTTTTCAACTCATCCAAAAGGCGATCGGTGAAGCGCAGATATTTGGTAGGGAAGCGTTCAACAGCGGCTTGAGTGAGCGAATACATCAACTTGGGGCGGCCAACACTGGAGTGAGACTCAGTAGCGGTTATCAACCCTTCCGCTTGCAAGGCAGAGAGGTGATGCCTGACAGAAACAGGAGTTACCCCCGTCACGTCGGCCAAATCGTTCACACTCAAAGGGCCGCGTCGCCGGAGCATGTTGAGAATAGAATCACGAGTCACAGACATCTTAGCGAAGAGTATAACAGCCGTTGATTGAGATGTCAATATAAAGAATATAGTTATCTGAATTATTGACACTACTTGTGACAAGTAGTATAATCGCGCCAGCATAACAAAGGAGACTTTGATTCTGAATGACTACTGCGCTCGAAATCCGTAATCTGCATGTCAATGTAGAACACAAACCGATTCTGAAAGGCGTAAACCTGCTGGTGAAGCAGGGTGAGGTACATGCCCTGATGGGGCCAAACGGAACCGGCAAGAGCACTCTAGCTTACGCTTTGATGGGGCATCCGTCATATACTGTGACCGCTGGGCAAATTATTTTCAAAGGCGAAGATTTGCTGGAACTTGAACCTGACGAGCGTTCACGACTGGGCCTCTTTCTCGCTTTTCAATATCCCGTCGCCATCCCCGGCGTGTCAGTCGCCAATTTCCTCCGCACGGCACTCAACGCCCGCCGCCGCGCCACCAATCCGGCTGACAAAGGCATGCCAATCCCTGAATTCCGCAAATTGCTCAAAGGCAAGATGGAATTGCTGAAAGTGCCCAGCGATTTTGCCGGTCGGTATCTGAACGAAGGTTTCTCCGGCGGCGAGAAAAAAAGAGCCGAGATTTTGCAGATGGCGACACTGGAGCCGGAGATCGCCGTGCTGGATGAAACCGACTCCGGGCTGGATATTGACGCGCTGCGCATTGTAGCCGAGGGCGTGAATGCTCTCATCGGCCCCAAAATGGGCGCGCTGGTCATCACTCACTATCAACGCTTGTTGAACTACATCAAACCGCACTTCGTCCACATTATGCTTGACGGCAATGTAGTGGAGACTGGCGGCCCCGAGCTGGCCCTGCACCTTGAAGAGAAGGGCTACGATTGGGTGCGCGAAAAATACGAGGAGACTGTTCCAAATGGCTGAAAAAGTAGAACAAGCCCAAGAATTCGATTCCAAAGATCGCTACAAGGAAGCTTACGGCTTCCACGAGGAAGAGAACTACTCCTTCAAGGCGCAAAAAGGACTCAATCACGAAATTGTCGCCCAGATTTCCAAGATGAAGGGCGAGCCGCAGTGGATGACCGACTTCCGCCTCAAGGCGCTTGACATCTTTTACAAGAAGCCCATGCCTACCTGGGGCGCCGACCTGAGCGGCATTGACTTCGATAACATCTATTACTATATCAAACCATCTGAAGACAGCGCAACTTCATGGGACGATGTCTCGCCCGAGGTCAAGAACACCTTTGACAAACTGGGCATTCCCGAGGCCGAGCAAAAATTCCTGGCCGGGGTTGGCGCGCAATACGAGTCGGAGATGATCTACCACTCAGTACGCAAAGACCTTGAGGAGAAGGGCGTAATCTTCCTCTCGATGGACGACGGCCTGCGTGAGCATCCCGATCTGGTCAAAGAATACTTTGGCGCCATCATCCCCTCAACCGACAACAAGTTTGCGGCCCTGAACAGCGCCGTCTGGTCGGGTGGCTCGTTTGTTTACGTTCCAAAGGGCGTGCACGTCGAAATGCCTCTACAGGCGTACTTCCGCATCAACGCCAAGAACGTCGGCCAGTTTGAGCGAACGCTAATTATCGTGGACGAGGACGCATACGTTCACTATGTCGAAGGGTGCACAGCGCCGATTTACAGCTCCGACTCTCTGCACAGCGCCGTCGTCGAGATTGTCATCAAGAAAGGCGGGCGGTGCCGCTACACAACCATCCAGAACTGGTCAACCAACGTTTATAATTTGGTGACCAAGCGCGCCGCCGCTTATGAAAACGCCACAATGGAATGGGTGGATGGTAACCTGGGATCAAAAGTGACGATGAAATATCCGGCGGTCTATTTGATGGAGCCGGGCGCTCACGGCGAGATTCTGTCCATTGCCTTTGCCGGGCCGGGCCAGCAGTTGGATGCCGGCGGCAAGGTGGTGCACGGCGCACCGAACACGTCGTCGGTCATCACCTCAAAGTCCATCAGCAAGGGCGGCGGTCGGTCGTCGTATCGTGGCCTGCTCAAAGTCTACAAGGGCGCAACCGGTTCCAAGTCCAATGTGGTTTGCGATGCGCTGTTGATTGACGACAAGTCGCGCTCGGACACTTACCCGGTGATTGAGATTGACGAAGACGATGTAACCATCGGCCACGAAGCCTCGGTGTCAAAGGTTGGCGAGGAGCAACTCTTCTACCTGATGAGTCGCGGCATCCCCGAAGATCAAGCCGCCGGGCTGGTCGTCGCCGGTTTCATCGAGCCGCTGGTGAAGGAATTGCCGATGGAGTACGCCGTCGAACTTAATCGGCTGGTGCAACTCCAGATGGAAGGATCGGTCGGTTGATCCGGACCTTTTGAATTACCGGGCGGGGCGCATCATTACCCCGCCCTTATCTTGATTTGATACAGGACTGTTTGAGAACATGACTGACGCAATTGTGGCTCCCAAGCCGACATATGCCCGAACCGTCATCGCCACCCGGCGCAAAGCCGAACCAGCGGCACCCGCAGAATTAAAGCTGACGGTGGAGGATGTAAAAGCACTCTCCAAGAAGAAGAAAGACCCGGCCTGGCTGGTGAAGAAACGCCTGACAGCCTGGAAGTCCTATCAAGCCACGCCCATGCCGACCCTGAACGACGAAGTCTGGCGGCGCACTGATCTCCGGCAGTTCAAATGGGCGCAAACCAAACTTTCGGCTCTCAACGGCAATGGCAGAACCAAAGCTGTCCCGGCGGCGTTCTTGAAACCGCTGGCAGGCAAAGAGCAAGGCGGCCAGTTGGTGATCAACGGCGGCAGGATTGAAGTTCGCGAACTGTCTGCGACCCTCAAACGCAAAGGCGTAATCTTTACCGACTTCCAGACAGCGGCGGCTAAACACGAGAAACTGCTCAAGAAATATCTCAACCGGGCCGTGAAAATATCAGAGGGCAAGTTTGCGGCGCTGGCTGAGGCGCTGACTGACGGCGGCGTATTTCTATACATCCCCAAAAACGTCGAGGTGGAACTGCCCTTGCATTCTATCGCCTGGGTTCCGGGCGCAAGTCATTTCACCCGCGTGTTGGTTGTTCTCGAAGAAGGCGCTTCAGCGACTTACGTTCACGAACTTGGCTCACCCGATAGCAAGGCTGAAAACCTGCATGCCGGAATTGTCGAGTTAGTGCTCGGCAAGAAGTCAAACCTCAAATTTGTCGAACTGCAATCGCTGGGCTTGAACACCTGGCACATTTCGCACGAGCGGGCAAAAATTGGCCGGGACGCAAAGCTGGACTGGGTCTTCGACGCCATCGGCTCGCGCCTGACCAAGAACTTCTCCGAGATCGATCTGGACGGTGAAGGGGCATGGTGCCGAATGTCCGGCTTCTATTTTGGCGAAGGCAACCAGCATCTCGATCACGACACCCAGCAGAACCACAATGCGCCGCACACGACGAGCGATCTGCTATTCAAGGGCGCGTTGCGCGACCAGAGCCGCTCGGTGTGGCAGGGCATGATCTACGTGGCCCCCGGCGCGCAAAAGACAGACGGCTATCAGGCCAACCGCAACCTTGTCCTTTCCAAATCAGCCCGCGCCGACTCGATCCCCGGCCTTGAAATTCTGGCCGACGACGTGCGCTGCACCCACGGGGCAACCGTCGGCCAATTGGAACAGGAGCACATCTTCTATCTCATGTCACGCGGCGTGCCGCGTGAGGAAGCCGAAAAGGTGGTGGTAGACGGCTTCTTCGATCCGATCATGCAACGCATTCCATTTGAAGGCGTGATTGCGCGGTTGAAGAAGGATATTGAGAAAAAGATGGGCCGGTCTGGGCGAGGCTGATTCAACTGGTGAGAGCGGTTTTCAACCGCGACGCGCTGACATGATCTCAAACATTCCCCTGGATACCGCCAAAATCCGCGCCGATTTCCCGATTCTCAGTCGCGAAGTCAGGTCCGGAGTGCCGCTGGTTTATCTCGACTCGACAGCCACAGCGCAAAAGCCAACGGCTGTAATTGAGGCGATGGATCACTACTATCGCCATTCCAACGCCAACATTCACCGCGGCGTGCATACCCTGGCCGAAGAAGCAACGGCGCTTTACGAAAATGCCCGTGAACGGGTGGGCCGGTTTATCAACGCCAACTCTCGCAAAGAAATCATCTTCACCCGCAACACCACCGAGTCGATCAACCTGGTGGCGAACACCTGGGGCCGGGCTAACCTCAAGGCCGGCGATGTGATCGTGCTGACCGAGATGGAGCATCACTCCAACCTTGTGCCCTGGCAGATGCTGGCCGCCGAAAAAGGGGCGACCATCGAAATTATTCCGGTGACGGATGACGGCGAACTGGACTTGCCCATCTTCGACTCTATTCTTCAGAAATCGCCAAAGATCATCTGTCTTACTCACATGTCAAACGTGCTGGGGACGATCAACCCAGTCACCGAAATCGCCGCCAAAGCCCATGCCGCCGGAGCGTTGGTGCTGGTGGATGGCGCGCAGTCGGTGCCGCACTTTGCAGTAGATGTGCAGACACTGGGCGCGGACTTTCTGGCGTTTTCAAGCCATAAGATGTGCGGGCCAACCGGCATCGGCGTGCTGTGGGGGCGGCAGTCGTTGCTGGAGGCTATGCCGCCGTTTCTGGGCGGGGGCGATATGATCCGGCGCGTCTATCTGCGCGAGTTCAAAGCCGCCGACCTGCCCAACAAATTTGAGGCGGGCACCCCGGCGATTGCCGAAGGCATCGGGCTGGGAGCGGCGGTTGATTATTTATCTACCGTCGGCATGGCCGCCGTCCATCAACACGAGCAAGCCATCATCGCCTACGCATTAGAAAGATTGGAAGAAGTGCCGGGCGTGAAGGTGTACGGCCCGAAGGCTGAAGGGAAGGGCGGGGTGGCCGCCTTTACTCTGGACGGCGTTCACCCGCACGACATCGCCCAAATTTTAGACTCGGACGGCATCGCCGTGCGCGCCGGCCATCACTGCGCCATGCCTCTGCACGATCGCTTCCAGATTCCGGCTTCGGCCCGCGCCAGCTTTTATCTGTATAATACTTTTACCGAAGTGGATAAGTTGATTGAAGGGCTGTACAAAGTAAAGAAGCTGTTTGGATGACTTATGGACGACATGTATCGCGAGTTAATCCTCGATCATTACAAAAACCCGCGCAACAAAGGAAAGCTCGAACCGGCGGACATTTCATACGAAGACGATAACCCGCTTTGCGGCGACCGGATTCGAATTGACATCCGGTTGGACGAGAACAACCACGTCAAAGAGGCCGCGTTTTCGGGCCAGGGTTGCGCCATCTCGCAAGCCTCGGCTTCGATGTTGACGGAAGAAATCGTGGGCAAGTCGCTGGACGAGTTGAAGCAGATTGGCAAGGAAAATATTTTGGAGATGCTTGGCATTGAACTGGGGCCGGTGCGCCTCAAGTGCGCTCTGCTGTCACTGAAGGTTCTCAAGGCGGGCGTGTACGGCCTGGATAAAACAACGGATCAGCCGAATTTGACGGATTGATCCGCAGATTCTCACAGATTGGGTTCTGCGAAAATCTGCGTAATCTGTGGATAAACGAACACGACTGAGTAGTTTGGAGCGTTTATGCTTTCTTACAAGAAGATTGACCCGGACACCGCCGACTATGTGGCAATTGGCCCGGCGGATGAAGTGGGCAACGGCCAGCGCAAAATTGTAGAGATTGACGGGCAGGCTATAGCCGTATTCAACATTGCCGGGACGTTTTACGCCATTGCCGACGTGTGTTCGCACGACGACGGGCCGGTGGCGGAAGGGGAACTGAGCGGCTACGAGATCGAGTGTCCGCGCCACGGGGCGCACTTTGACGTGCGTTCGGGCAAGGTGTTGTCCTTCCCGGCGATTGTGGACATTCCTGCTTATCCAGTAAAAATTGAAGACGGCGAGTTGCTGGTGGGCTTGCCGCCGGAAAGTTAGAGTGCCTGATTCAAGAAAAGACCCTCAAGGTTTCTGAAACCTTGAGGGTCTTTTTTTGTTACGGACTTAGCTTCCAGTTCTGCGCGCCCCAGGTCATGCTTCCCCAGGTGCTCACGGTGTAGCCCGTTAGCTTGTCCGAGAAGCCGTAGCCATCCTGAAAGATGTAGAGATAAATCTGTGGCAGTTCATCAGAAATTGCCTGGCCGAGCTGGCAATAGGCCTCTTTGCGTTTCTCAAGATCAAAGGTGCTACCGGCGGCAGTAATGTCGGCGTCGGCGTTGGTATTGACCCAACGGAAGTAGTTGCCGCCGGAAGGGTTATCAGGCGACGGGATCTGATTTGATTGCCAGATATTTTCCACTTCGCCTTGCGGCTCGATGGTAAAGCCGCGATCAAAAATCAGCAGGTCGTAGTCGCCCACCTGGCGCGGCGAGCCGTCTTCGTAGGAGCCAAAGATGATCGAGAAGTCGTAGTTCTGAATGCGGGCTTCGACACCGATGGCTTTGAGATTCTCGACGATGAACTGTTCGGTGCGGTCGAGCGGCTCGTAGTTGGTGTAGCCCTGCAATTCGAGCGACAGGCGCGTGCCATCTTCGGCGTACTTTGCCCCCTGCGCCACGCGGATGCCGTCACTGCCCTCAACCCAACCGGCCTCCGCCAGCAGGCTCTTGGCGGCTTCGGGATCGAATCCATACTTGCGCGGAATGCTGCATTCGTACCAACCATACGCAAACGGGTTGGTGGACGGTTTGACCGAGCCGCGCATCACGTCGCGCACCAGCGTGTCGTAATCAATCGCGTGGGCAATGGCCTGCCGCACCCGGATGTCACCGAGGATGGGGTGGGGGGCGCTGGCCGAGGGGTCTTTGTCGAAAGGCTGGCTGAGATTGAAATCAATGGCCATGTTCCAGATACCGGGAACGAGCACCTGTTTGGCCTTGCCAGCCAGCAACGTATCATAGTCAGTTCGATCTTCGCCCGGCCAGAGATGCACTTGGGCGTCGCCCTGCAACATGAGCGCCGTTTGGGCGGCGGCTTCCGGGATGACGCGGAAGATCAACTTGTCGAGATACGGCTTGCCCGGCTCAAAATAATTCGGGTTGCGCTCGAGGGTGATGCTTTCGCCGGATTTCCAGTCGGCGAGAATAAACGGGCCGGCGCCGACCGGTTTGCGATTCCACTCCCAGTTTGCCATGTCGGCGGGCGCGCCGGTGGCGTGGCGCGGAAGCAGACCGTAGGCGAATTGCGAGAGGTAGCCGGGAGAGGGCGTCGAGTATTTCACGACGGCGGTAAGCTCGTCCGGCGTTTCGACGGACTCGATCAAAGCGAAGCCGCCGGTTCCGGCCAGCGCACCGGCGTCGGGATTCGAGATCGCCTCCCACGTAAATTTGATGTCGTCGGAGGTGAGCGGTTCGCCATCCGACCATTTGAGATCAGGCCTGAGCTTCCAGGTCACGGTGCTCAAATCCTCGGAGAGGCCGTCGTTGGCCTGGGTGGGCAGTTCGGCGGCCAGCACCGGAATGAACTCGCCTTTTTCGTCCACAGTGGTCAGGCCGGTCATGCTGGTAGCTTCAGCCACTTGCCGGACGATGGCGGCGTCGGCGGTGTAGTAGTTGAGGGTGGCGGGTTCTTCGGGAATGACGAGGGTGACGGTTCCCCCGGCGGCAGTCGCCTCGGAAGCAACAGTCGCTACCGGGGCCGGGGTTGGGGCTACGGTGGCGGCGCCTCCTGAGCCACAGGCAGTGGCGAGCAGGCTGAAGATCAAAATTAGTATCGCAAGTTTAAGTTTCATAGTCTCCTCCTATTTTGGATGAATGATGTACGGGTCGAGCGCGTCGCGCAAGCCGTCGCCGATGTAGTTGATGGACATGACGGTGATGAAGATCATGAGGCCGGGGAAGACGGCCAGCCAGGGGGCGCGGAAGACTTGCTTTTGGGCCGCCTCTAAAATGTTACCCCAGGTTGGCGTGGGCGGCTGGACGCCGAAGCCAAGATACGACAGGCCGGACTCGGTGATGATGGCGAAGGCCATTTGCAGGGTAGCGTTGACGAGGATGGGGCCGATGCAGTTGGGGAGGATGTGAAAGAAGATGAGTCGCCAATCGTCGGCGCCGAGAGCGCGCGAGGCGGCGACAAAGTCGCGCTCGCGGAGGACGAGGAAGAGGCCGCGCACAAGCCGGGCCGGCCACATCCACGACAGGGCGGCGATGATGACGATGACGACCAGGACGCTGTTCTTGAGCCAGGGGACTGGTTGATCGCGCAGAAAGGCGCCGAGGAGGATGAGGACGAAGATGGTGGGGAAGGTGAGGAAGGCGTCGGTGAGGCGCATGAGGAGGTTGTCGAGCCAGCCGCCATAGTAACCGGCGAGCGCGCCGACGATGACGCCGATGGTGAAGGTGAGCAGGGTGGAGAGCAGGCCAACGGCGAGCGAGATTTGCCCGCCGTAGAGGATGCGGGTGAAGATGTCGCGCCCCAGCTCGTCGGTGCCGAACCAGTGCTGGGCGCTGGGCGGCTTGAAGTATTCGGCGGGCTTCTGTTCGGTGGGGCTGTAGGAACTGAGCGGGGCAAACACCACGCTGGCGATCATTAGGCCGAGTGTGGCGACGGCTAAAACGGCGAGGCGGTGTTTGAGAAAGCGGCGCAGGATGAGGCGGCCAAGGCTTTCAGGTTCGGGAGGCGTTGCCGGGGATAGAGTGGCGACGGTTTCGGTCGTCATGGTTTAGCCGCTGTTATTCATATCGAACTCTCGGATCGAGCAGGCCGTAGAGCAGGTCGGCGAGCAGGTTGCAGGCGACGATGATGACGGCGTCAATCATCACCACAGCCAGCAGAACCGGGTAGTCGCGGCCATTGGCGGCGTCCCAAAAGAGGCGGCCCATGCCCGGCCAGGCAAAGATGGTTTCGACAAACAGCGCCCCGGCAAACACGGTGGGCAAATCAAGGGCCATCATGGTGACGAGCGGCAGGATGGCGTTGCGAAGCGCATGATCGTAATACACGAAGCGTTCCTGCAGGCCTTTGGCGCGCGCGGTGCGGATGTAGTCTTCGTGCAGAACGTCGAGCATGGTGGAGCGCAGAAAGCGCGAATACCAGGCCACCCAGCCAAACGAGAGGGCGACGACGGGCAGGACGAGATGCCAGGCCAGGTCGAGCCAGTCGTCTTCTTTGCCGGGCGTGTGCATACCGCCCAGTGGAAAGAAAGGCTCGCCGGTGAGCGGGTTTTTGAGGGCAACGTAGAAGATGAGAATCAAGCCGAGGCCGAGCCAGAAGACCGGAATGGACTGGCCGATAAAGGTGATGGTGGTGACGATGTAGTCGAATAATGAGTAAGGCTTGCGAGCAGAAAGCACACCGACGGGGACGGCGAGGAGAATGGTGAGGACAAAGCCTACGCCGGCGAGCAAGACCGTGTTGGGAATGCGCTCGGCAATCATCTCGGCGACGGGCCGGCGAAACTTGATCGAGTCGCCAAAGTCGCCTTCGAGGATGATCACCCCCAGCCATTTGATGTATTGCACCGGCAGGGGTCGGTTGAGGCCGAGTTTTACTTTGAGCCGTTCGATCTGCTCGGGGGTGACGTTGGGGTTACGCTGGGCGGCGGCCAGTGGCCCGCCGGGCGCGGCGCGCACCATGAAGAACAGCAGGGCGCTGAGGATGAACAGGATGGGAATGGCCTGCAGGAGGCGGCGAGTGGCGTAGGTGAGCATCTTGCAGAGTTACGCTTCGTACACGACCCGTCCATCACACACCGTCAGCACTGGTTTCACACTCGCCAACTGTTCGCTAGGAATGCTGAAGATGTCTTCGGACAACAACACCATATCGGCCAGATAACCGGCCTTCAGTTGCCCCTTTTGGCCTTCCTGAAATTCGGCGTAGGCGGCGTCGCGAGTGTAAGCGACGAGGGTGTTGGCCAGCGTCTGGCGTTGATCGGGCAGGCCGGCCTGCCACAGTTCGCGGTTGACGGCGGCGTTCACGCCGAGCATCGGGTTCTGGCTGACAACGGGCCAGTCACTGCCAAAGGTGAGCAGAGCGCCGGCCTCGCGCAAAGTTTGCCAGGCGAAACTGAGTCCCCAGCGCCGTAGCCCAACCCGCGACGGCCACACGTCGCCGGCCTGCGGCGAGAGCGGGTTATGCAGAGGTTGCATCGAGGCGATCACCTCGAGTTGTTTGAAGCGGCCTATATCATCCGGGTGAATCAATTCGACGTGTTCGACGCGGTGGCGGCTGTCGCGTTTGCCGTTGAGACGTTGAGCCGCCTCGTAGCCGTCCAGCACCCGCCGCACGGCCAGGTCGCCTGTGGCGTGAACCTTGATCTGAAAGCCGAGCCGGTCGGCTTCGACGGCCAGGCGGGTGAAGTGTTCGGGCGTAAAGTTGGCGTCACCGCAGGTGGCCGGGTTGTCGGCGTAAGGCTCCACCAGTAAGCCGGTGTACGCCTCGATCACGCCATCCATGAAAAACTTGACGCTTCCGGCGCGCACCATTTCCGATTGATATGCCTGACGGAACTTAACGGCGTCTTCTGCCAGCGCTTCAAACGGCGTGTGCGGCTTGATGTCGTAGGGCATGTAAACGCGCGCCGTAAGCTCACCCGCGTCTTCGAGGGCGGCGTAGAGCGCGGCCTCTTCCCAGTCGCAGTTCATGTTGTGAACGCTGGTCACGCCCAGTTCGGCGGCCTGCCGCAAGCCTTTGTGGAGCAGGGCGCGCTTGCGGGCGGCGTCGGGTTTGGGAAGCAGTTCGTGGATGGGGCCTTGCGCACCCTCACGCAATTCGCCCGTTGCCTCGCCGCGCTCGTCAAGCACGATCTCGCTATTGGGGCCGCACTCGCCGCCGTTGAAAATGCCCGCCAGTTTGAGGCCCAGCGTGTTGGCCCAGGCGGTGTGAAAGTCGTAAGCGGTGACGACGAGAGGCCGGTCGGCGATGATGGCGTCAAGATCGTGGCGAGTGAGAGGCTGATGGCCGGGGCCTAAGTTGTAACGAAGGCCGTAACCGTCCAACCAGGGACGGTTGGGGTGTTGCCTGACGAAGGCCTGGATGTGCTGCGCCATCGTCTCGTAGTCGGCGGCTCCTTCAAGCTGGATGCCGTCAAGCCTGAGCGAGCCGTGAAGGAAGTGGAAATGCGAATCAATGAAGCCGGGCATCAGAGTCCGGCCCTCAGCATCTACAACGCGAGTGCTGGAACCACGCCACCCCATCGCCTCGGCGGCTGAACCGGCGAAGACGATGCGGTTGCCTTTGACGGCTACCGCGTTCGCGTCGGCGCGAGGGTGATCGGGATCAGAGGTGAAGGATCGAGCGTTGGCAATGAGAAGGTCAGCAGTCTGAGCCATGTTTGTTCCAGAGAAATCTTCGGTTATTTCATCACCCGCAAAAAAACTTTGACCATGTCAGAGTCAAAGTGCGATCCGGCTTTGGTTTCCAGATAACGCGCCACTTCACTGTGAGTCCCGGCGGGGTGATAGGGCCGGGCGCTGGTCAGGGCGTCGTAAACGTCTACCACTGCCAGCAGGCGGCCTTCAACCGGAATCCCTTTGCCGCGCAGGCCGCGCGGGTAGCCCGTGCCGTCCCATCGTTCGTGATGATACAGGACGTAGGGAATTGTGTTTTGCAGATGGCTGATCTGCTGGAGAATTTTTGCGCCCACCACCGGATGTTGTTTCATCGTCGTCCATTCCGTGTCGGTGAGGGGGCCGCTTTTCTTGAGCACATATTCCGGCACAATAATCTTGCCAATGTCGTGAAGCCGCGCCCCGAATTCAAGATTGCGAAGATGCTCCAGCGGCCACTTGAGTTCTTCGCCCATGCGCCGGGCGTAAGTCGCCACTCGATCAATGTGGCCGTAAGTGTAAGGATCGCGGCCTTCAATGGTATTGGCAATGACGTTGACGGTTTCAAAGTACGCCAGGTCCATTTGCGCCCGTTGCACTTCGGCGGCGCGCAACAGGCGGGCGTTGATGATGGCCAGCAGTTCTTTGGGATCAATAGGCTTGGTAAGATAATCTTCGACGCCCAGTTGCCGCCCCATTTGAACAACGTCGTGCGAACTATTGCCGGTGAGAAAGACAAATGGAATAGCCAGCCAGGCCACATTCTGGCGCACAGCCTTGCAAAATTCAATGCCGTTCATCTCCGGCATGTTGACATCGGAGATGATGATGTCGGGTGTGGCATTTTGCAAAACTTTGAGGGCGGCCACGCCGTCGGCGGCCTGGTGGACGGTGTAATGCTCCAACTCCAGTGACCGGGCCAGAATTTCACGTGTGTCGGCGCTGTCGTCCACCAGCAAAATTTGCTTCATCCGAAACGGCATCGTCATAGTTGTTGGGGTTTCCTAAAAAGAGCGGGCGCTGAATGTCAGTTCCTTGCCAGCCGTTGATTGGCCGCCGGCAAGCCATGCCCCGGCGAGGCCGATGCTTCATGATGCGCCAACTTCCAACCCGACTCCGTCTTCTGGAAGGCGTTGCGAGCCTGAGCCTGCATGATGCGGCCAGTGTCGGTTGCCGACATATCAATGTTTTCAATGCACGTTACCCAGACGAGATCATCTTCGAAGGAAATTACTTCGTCTGACGGCCAAACGCGCACGGGGCCTTGATTGATGAAAATCGCCTCCCAGCTTTGTTGGATCGCTTCGTAGCCGGTGAGGGTTCGCCAGCCCGGATGAACGCACGTCACATGCGGCGCGTCCAACCACAAGCGGCGCATCGCGGCTATTTCGGCCAGCGAGAACACCCGATAGAACTGTGAATTGGCTGTTAGGATGACTTCAACAAGGTCGGACATGAGGGCAATTATAGCGTTATAATTTTGCAAATGGCTAAACCGACTATTTCCGAGCGCGCCGCCCAACTGCGGCGGGAATTGCAATTGCACAGTTATCATTACTACGTATTGTCTGCGCCCACCATCTCGGACGCTGAATACGACCGCCTCTTCCGGGAATTGCAACAGATCGAAGCTGATCACCCGGAACTGGCGACGCCGGACTCGCCTACGCAACGCGTCGGGGGCGCCGTCTCTGAAAAATTCCCCAAGGTGGCCCACCCGGCCCCCATCCTCAGCCTGAGCAATGCCTTCAACAGCGACGATGTCCGGGCCTGGTTTGAGCGCCTCCTCAAACTGGACGAGCGGGTTCAGGGAGCCGCCTTTGTGGTCGAACCCAAGATTGACGGCCTGACCGTCGTTTTGCATTACGAGAACGGTTTGTTTGTCAAAGGGGCCACCCGCGGCGACGGCGATACCGGCGAAGACATCACGCCTAACTTGCGAACGATCAAAGCACTGCCTCTGCGCGTGCCGGTCGAGGGCAAGGCCAGGCCGCCCAAGCGGCTGGTGGCGCGCGGCGAAGCCGTGATCTTCATCCAGGATTTTGAAAAGATGAATGCCGAACTGGCGGCGGCGGGCAAGAAGACATTCGTCAACCCGCGCAACACAGCCTCCGGCCAACTGCGCCAACTCGATCCGGGCCTGACGGCAACGCGGCCCATTTCGCTGATGTGCTACGCTATTGTGGACGCCGAGGGCGTGAAGCCAAAGACTCAGTGGGAGGCGCTGGAACTGCTCCGGGCGCTGGGCTTCCCGGTTGCGAACGTCGCTAAAAAATTCTCGACGCTCGACAAGGCCATCGCCTACTGCGAGTCCTGGGCCGACAAGCGCGACACGCTTGAATATGAAATTGACGGCATGGTGATCAAGATTGACGACCTGCAATTGGCCGCCGACCTGGGCGTGGTGGGCAAAGACCCGCGCGGGGCAGTTGCCTTCAAGTTCCCGGCCCGCGAGGTGACGACGACCCTCAACGACATTGGCGTGAACGTGGGCCGAACGGGCGTGCTCACGCCTTATGCTATCCTTGAGCCGGTGGAAGTCGGCGGGGTGACGGTGCGGCAGGCCACCCTGCATAACTTCGATTACATCGCCGAGAAAGATATTCGGCTGGGCGACCGCGTTTTGCTCAAACGCGCGGGTGACGTCATTCCCTATGTCATCGGCCCGGTTGTCGAAGCGCGAAAAGGGAACGAGAAAAAATACAGGCCGCCCAGGAAATGCCCGACGTGCGGCGAGCCAGTGGAACGGGCCGAGGACGAAGTAGCCTTGTACTGCATCAACGCTTCCTGTCCCGATCAACTGATTCGCAACCTTGAGCATTTTGGCGGGCGCGGCCCGATGGACATCGACGGTTTTGGTATTAAGATCGCCGAGCAGGCTGTGGCCGCCGGACTGGTGAAAGATGTGGCCGATGTCTTTTCGCTGACCGCCGAGAAGTTGCTGACGCTCGAGGGCTTTGCCGAGAAGAAAGCCGAGAACATTCTGGCGGCAATTGACGCCGCCCGAACCCGGCCCTTGCAACGAGTCATCGCCGCGCTTGGAATTCGGGGCGTGGGCGAAGTGTCGGCGGGCGACCTGGCCGCGCATTTTGGCTCGCTCGACGCTTTGCAGAAAGCCGACGCCGAAGCTCTGGAGCAGATCGAAGGCGTGGGGCCGAACACGGCGGCGGCCATCGTGGACTGGTTCAGCCAGCCCAACAACAAACGCCTGCTGGAAAAATTGAAGAAGGCCAAAGTGTGGCCGAAGGCCGAAATCAAAAAAGTTGCGGCCGGCCCATTCCTTGACAAAACATTTGTCATCACCGGAACCTTGCCTACAATGAGCCGTGAGCAGGCCAAAGCCTTTATCGAAGAACACGGCGGCAAGGTGACCGACAGCGTGAGCAAGAAAACGGATTACCTGGTGGTGGGCGAAGCGGCCGGCAGTAAACTGGCAAAAGCGCAATCGCTCGGCATCAAAATTCTGGACGAGATCGGGTTGAGGGCGCTAGCGCAGAGTCGCTAGAAGTTGCTGTCGCGTGAATTATCAATTTGCGCTACAGTATTTTTTGGAGGGGAGACTACCTTAATGGACTGGAAGGCAACCGACGGCCTGACCGAACGTGTGAATGCCTGGCTACAACGGGTGAAAGACATCAAAGAGGCTGACTTGTATTTTTTCAATCAGCCGGTTGACGAATTGAACGGCAATGCACGAGCCATCGTGCATGGCCGTGAGATGTTGATGTTTGCTTCGTATAGCTACCTGGGACTGCTGGGACATCCGCGCATCAACGAGGCCGCCAAGGCCGCCATTGACAAGTATGGCACAGGCACGCATGGAGTGCGCATGTTAGCCGGGACGCTCTCGCTCCACGAAGAACTGGAAACGACCATTGCCGGCTTCAAGCACGCCGAGGCGGCTGTCACCTTTTCAAGCGGCTACGTAACCAACCTGACTGCCGTCTCGACGCTGGTGGGGCGGCACGACACGGTGATTTGCGACAAGTTGAACCATGCCAGCATCGTGGACGGCTGTTTGCTGTCGGGCGCAAAGTTCGTCCGCTTCAAGCACAACGACATGAGTGACCTGGAGCGCGTTCTGGGACGGTGCGACTCGGGCGGCGTTAAGCTGGTGGTGGTGGACGCCGTTTTTAGCATGGATGGCGACATCATTGACTTGCCCCGGCTGGTCGAGCTTTGCCAAAAATACAAAGCCTGGTTGATGGTGGACGAAGCGCACTCGGTGGGCGTGCTCGGCAAGACCGGGAGCGGCATCGAGGAGCATTTTGGACTGGGCGATGTCATTGACATCAAAATGGGCACCTTGAGCAAAACCATCCCCAGCGTGGGCGGCTACCTGGCCGGGCGCAAAGACCTCATTCACATGTTCAAGCATGCCTCGCGGGCCTTCATCTTTTCGGCGGCCCTGCCGCCGGCCCAGGCCGCCGCCGCCAAAGCCGCCTTTGAAGTGATCGCCGACGAGCCGGAGCGGGTGGAAAATTTGAACCGCAACACCCGGCACTTCATGAGCGGCCTCAAACAGATCGGCTTCGACACCATGAGAACCGAAACCGCCATCGTGCCTGTCCTGTGCGGCGAAGATGAGCGCGCTTATCAAATGGTTCAACATTGCCAGCATCACGACATTTTTGTTATGCCAGTCGTGTCTCCGGCGGTGCCGCAGGGCCTGGCGCGCCTGCGCTCCACGGTGACGGCGGGCCACACCTCACAAGAGATTGAGCGGGCGCTGGATGTGTTTGAGATGGCGGGCAAGCAGATCGGGATCATTTGAACGAACCGACTCTCTTCCTCAAACCGGAGCGCGAAAAAGCCCTCCTGCGCCGCCATCCCTGGGTGTTCGCCGGGGCAACCGCCAACGTGACGGGAAACCCGGCCTCTGGCGACACCCTCGTCGTTCGTTCGGCGGGCGGCAAGTTTTTGGCCCGCGCCGCCTACAGCCCCAACTCACAAATCGTCGCCCGCGTTTGGACGTGGGACGAACCAACTGCCGTTGATGAAGCCCTCTTTCGCCAACGCATTGAAAAAGCGATTGCGGGCCGCGCTTCACTTGAAGCAACTACCTCTGCGCTCCGCTGGGTGAGCGCCGAGAGCGATGGCTTGCCCGGCGTGGTTGTAGATCGCTACGCCGACTTTGCGGTGTGCCAGTTTCTGTCTGCCGGAGCCGAGAAGTGGAAAGAAACTGTTGCCCAAACAGTGGCGGCCCAACCTGGAATCAAGGGTGTGTTCGAGCGATCAGATGTGGACGTGCGTGAGAAGGAAGGCCTGCCGCCAGTCACCGGAATTCTGACCGGGAGTCCGCCGCCCGACCTGATCGAAATTCAGGAGGGCGCTTGCCGGTTTGTAGTGGACGTGTATCGCGGCCACAAGACCGGATTTTATCTTGATCAGCGCGACAATCGGGCTTTGGTAGCGACTTATGCCGAAGGCCGCCCTCGGCCCCGGCGCTGGAACTGGCGCGGCAAAATGTTGAACGCAACGGCCTGGATGACTCGAAAGTTGAAAATGTTGTTGGCGACGTGTTTCACGTTCTGCGTCAATACCGCGACCGAGGCCGCCAGTTCGACTTGATCATCCTTGACCCGCCCAAGTTCGCCGAGTCGCGAATCCAGATCGAAGGCGCGACTCGCGGCTACAAAGACATCAACCTGCTGGCCTTCAAACTGCTCAAGCCGGGCGGCATCCTGTTCACGTTTTCGTGTTCGGGGCTGATCGAACCGGAACTGTTTCAGAAAGTGGTGGCCGGCGCGGCGCTCGACTCGGGCCGCGAGGCGCAAATCATCCAGCGCCTCACCCAGGCCAGTGATCATCCGGTGGCGCTGAATTTTCCGGAGGGAGAGTATCTAAAAGGATTGGTGTGCAGGGTGTGGTCGTGAATCAAAAGCCGACGAGAGAGACCTCGTCGGCTTTTGCGTTGGTGGAGATGGCGGGAGTCGAACCCGCGTCCGAATGACTCGACAGCAGATATCTACAAGCTTAGCCCGCCTATTTTAGCCTTAGCAGTTGCTCCCCGGCAGACAGGGTTGGGCAACCGCCGCTCCTCTGGAGTCCAAAGACCCCTCTTTCACCAGGCTAGAGAAATTACCCGGTGGCACTCCGGCTTTTGTGTCGCCTGGGGCCCGCGCGGTCGGAGGCGCTCGGGGCAGACGGACCCTGGTTTACAGGGTCAGGCTCTTAACTTGCGGAGATTAGGCCGCGAGCGGGAGAGCCGCGTAAGCATTGGTGCGGTTGGCACTTAAGCTTGTGCTCTGATTTTACGGGGTCGGAGCCTCCCGGCTTGCAATCCGATGCCAGCCTCATCCGTCGAAGCCTGTCATCCCCAGATTGTGTTTTGATTTTACCACATAGACTTCCGAGATCCGCTTCGCGAGATTTCGGAAGTCTCACCAACAATTACCACACGCCATCAGGAAAAGTTGAGGTTTCGGCGTTCTGGCCGACCCGTTTGTACATCGTCACCCCGGTGAACGGCTCGCCCAAAATTCCATCGTGAATGGCCCAACTCCGGCCCCGGATGCTGTGGACGGCCTCGGGCTGACGAAAGACGGTTGAACCGTCGAGGCGGGGGATAAGGTCGCCGCCCGGCGAGAATCGGGTGTTGAGGCTTTGCATCCAGCGCCGTCCCTGTTGATAAGCAAAGCCGTAACGTTCAAAAATCACGGCGTTGTGGTAGGACAGCGGCTCCACAAAATACATCTCGTGGCCCAGCCGTTTGGCAAAATCCTCAAAACACTCCATTGCATTTCGCAAAATCCGCAGGCCGCGCCTGATCTGCCCGGGGGCCAAGCCGGCCTGCATGGCCCCCGCCTCGGCCTCAACATTGCGCTTGAAAACGCCGAAATGCGTTTTGCTACCATCCGGCATTTTATCCACCTCAAAGCGCGGGCCATCCGGATCGTTGATGACCGCGAGCAGAACATGGAGCTGCTGGCTGATCGTGTCGGTAATGTGAAAATACATTAGCGGATCGCGGGCGCTGTGCTGATGATAGAGCGCCAGCTCGACGGCGGTAGTGCCGGGCGGCCCGGCCCAGACCAGCAACGGGCGGCCCTGATCGTCGGCCAGAGTCTGCGGGTTGAGGCTATAGCGTTCCAGCAGGGCAGGGGGGATCAACATTCGCGCATAGTCAAGGCGCTCTTCGAGCGAAAGCTTGTTCAAGCCGCCGATGGAGTGAATGTCCTGGTCGGTCATCACCGCTCCTTCTGTCCAAGCGCACGCGCCATGTCACGCTCGCTCTCGCGTTTGGCAATCGTCTGCCGCTTGTCGTACTGACGCTTGCCTTTGGCCAGAGCAACCGTCACTTTGGCCCGCCCCTTTGAGAGATGCACATCAAGCGGCACAACCGTGTATCCTTTGAGCTTTACTTTCTCCATCAGCTTGCCGATCTCTTTACGATGCAGGAGCAACTTGCGCGGGCGAAGCGGATCGTGGTTCTGTTTGGCCGCCGGGTCGTAAATGCTGATGTGGGCATTGATCAGCCACACTTCGCGTTGATCAACCCGGACGTAAGCCTCGCGCAGTTGAATTCGCCCTTCGCGGATTGATTTGATCTCACTGCCGCGCAGGGCAATACCAGCCTCGAACTTATCTTCTATAAAGTAGTCGTGCGTCGCCTTTCGGTTGGAGGCGAGAACTTTGTTGTCGTCGCTCATGATCAAGGTAATGACTGCAAATACTCGACGGCCCGGTTCAGTTCCGGGTCGGAGCCGTCGGCGCCGGGTTGAATTTCAATGTCAGGTTTGAGTCCAAGGCCGTCAATGCCGGTGTGGTTGGGCGTGTACCAGCGGGCGTTAGTCACATGAATGGACGAGCCGTCGGAAAGGGTGAAGATCAGTTGCACCGAGCCTTTGCCAAAACTCGTCTGGCCGATGAGGGGGCTGCGGCCCCGGTCGCGAAGCGCGCCGGCCAGAATCTCGGCGGCGCTGGCCGTGCCCCCATTAATGATCACGGTCAGGGGCAGGTCGGCGGCGACCCCTTTGCCGGGCGCGGTGTAAGTCTGCTCGGCTTCGCCGCGCCGGTCTTCAATCATCACCACGCCGCCATCCAGAAACAAGTAGGCGGTGTTGATGGCCGAGTCGAGCAGGCCGCCGCCGTTGCCGCGCAGGTCGAGCACAATGCTCGCCACCCCTTTGGCCTGCAAGTCGTCGAGCGCCCGTTGTACTTCCAGAGGCGTCTTGTCGCTGAATCGGCTGACCGATACCAGGCCGATTGTCGAGTCCTGTTCCAGCGCCCGCCAAGTGACGGAGGGGATCTCAAAGTTCTGCCGCTTGAGTTTGAAGTCGCGCAAGGCGTCGCTTTGCTGGATGGTGACCGTCACTTCCGTATCCACTGGCCCGCGAATTAACGCTGAGACTTCGTCGAGTGAGGTTTCGGGGGTGATGGTTTGGCCGTCAATGGCGACCAAGACATCCCCTTCCTGAATCCCGGCCACAGCCGCCGGCAAGTCGGGGAAAGGAGAAATGACGATGACCCCTGCTTCGTCGCGGCGTAAATTTACCCCAATACCGCCAAACTCACCTTGCAAGGATTGTGTTTCAAGTTCCTGCGCTGGCGGCTCCAGAAAAATTGTGTACCGGTCGCCTAAGCTTGTAAGCAGGCCTCGTATCAGGCCGTACTCCAGTTGCGTATCGGTCGGCATTTGCCCTTGAAAGTTGGTGTCTACGATGTTGTGGACTTCGGCCAATAACGGGTAGCGCTCATCTCGCGCGGTCTGATTTCTTTCCACTGCCGCTCGCGTGAAGTAGCCGGCGAAGTAGGTCGTGGTGAAGGCAATGGCGGTGACGAGGATGTAAGAAGCCAGGAAGAACCAGTTTTGTTTTTGGCGCATAAGTTTGAGAAGTATAGCACGTCAAACGACTACAACCGACGTGCCGCGAGCTTCAACAAGAGGCTGGCCGGCAGGCGCAACCGGCAACACCCAACGATAAAGCCATTTGGCGTCCTGGGGCAGGACGTTGATGCACCCGTGACTCCAGGGGCGGCCATAGTCGTTGTGCCAGTAGGTGCCATGAATGGCGATGCCGCCGTTGAAGTAGCTCACCCAGGGCACGCCGGGCAAATCATAAGCATCGTCGGCGGCCCCGTCGCCGGCGGCCATGTGGCGAGTGGGTCGCTTGCGATCAATCACGTAATCGCCAAGCGGCGTCCGGAAATCTTTGTCAATGCCGAACACGCCGCCGGAGGATGTTCGCGTTTTGAACACAACCTGGCCGTTTTCGAGCGCGGCGATGGTTTGGGCCGTCGTGTCAATCAGGATGGTTTTATCTTTCACCCCAGGTGAGATCGGCGAAATCTCGTCTGGGGGAATAACGCGAACGGTGGACGATGGAACGTAGTAACTGTTGTCGTAGCGTTCGTCCCAGAGTTCGTACCACACCCGGCCATCCCGATCCTGACGCGATTGACGAATCCAGTAAGTTGAACCGTAGTAGAGGCGATACCGTTCCGTCGAAAGGTAGCCGGGCCTGGCTCGGGCCACGACAGACGGAACCGTAACCTCACCTAGAGTCAAATCGGAGATGGCGGCGGGCAGGTTGGGGCGAATGGCGACCGGCTGGACGTTGGTCGAGTGAATGAAGCCGTCCCGCGTCTGATACCATTTCTTGTTGTAGGCGTCTGCATCCTGGCCTTCAACTTCTTCATAGATCGGCAGGACTGTTTCCAAATCATAAAGCGCCACGGTGCGCCCGTAAACCGATGGGCGGCTGTAGACGGTGAGGTAAACAAAAATCACCCGGCCCCAAAAGATCGGCTCAGGCTGGTCGTCCAGAGGCAAAGGCTTGAAGGCCAGACCTAGCGCCGAAAGGGACGATAGCCGTAAAAAGTTGCGGCGAGAGAGGGGAGCGGACACGCGAAAAGTATATCACTTTGCGCTGTTCACTTTTGCTTACTTGGCCTGGCCCGGCACGGGTTGGCCGCCGGAAGGGTGGGGGGCCAAATAACCGTTCAGCGATTGCGGTTTTAGCCTGCGCAGGCTTGGCCCTGCATTGCTGCGATTTCAATCGCCGAGGGCCAAAACGGGCACTCAGATTCTGTGGCCTGGTTGACAAGCTGAACAATCGGGGCTATTATTGTGGTGTTGATAAGTATCATTATCACAACCACAAAATCGGAGCCAGATTATGCCAACCTCAACCCTCCAGGCCGCCGCCGAACGCTATCTTCGCATCGTAGCCGACAGCCGCAGTGAAAGCACACACCGCGCTTACGCCCAGGCCGTTCACAAGTTCCTCGCCACTTTGAAAAAGCACGGGATGAATAGTGACACAATGGCCCCTGCCGAGACCTCTTCAGAGTGGCTGGGCTGGTACGTCACGGCCCTGAAGCCTTATGCCCCGGCCACCGAGAGCCTCTTTCTCACTGCCATCATCGGCTTCTACGAATACCTCCAGGCCGAAGAAAACGCACCCATCAACCTGACGCAGGTTCACACCATCCTCAAACGCCGACAACGAAAAGTTGCGCCTCGGCTACCCCAGTTTCCTCGTGAACAAATTGAACAGGTGGCAGATTATGTCAATTCGATGGCTTCGACTCCATCGAAAGACGAGCGCGAATGGTTGCGCCGCCTCCGTGACCGGGCCTTTATCTGCACATTGGCCGACACCGGTCTTCGCATCTCCGAGGCCTGCCGCCTGACGCGCGGCCAGATTGACTGGGCAGAGAATCGGGCCATCGTCATCATCAAAGGTGACCGCGAAAGCGTGGTGCGCTTCTCAACGCGGGCGCTATCGGCCATCAAGACCTACCTCAACGCGCGGGCTGAACTGGACGGCGGCACAGGCCGCGCCCTCAGTTCCCTGCCGATCTTCGCCCGCCACGACGACGGCGCCGGCAAAAAAGTTTTACGGTTGAATACGGTTGGGGCAAGAGAGATTGTGGATCGGGCTGTGGTGGGCGCGCTGGGCGAGGAGGCCAAAGGAACCATCACCCCACACTCGTTCCGCCATTACTTCGTCACGGTCGTGTTACGGGCTTCGGGCGGCAACCTCAAGCTGGCTCAAGAGTTGGCCCGGCACAAAAACATCGCCATCACTCAGCGTTACGCTCATCTATCGGATGATGATTTGGATCGCGACTACTACCAGATTTTCAATCAAAACAAAAATCGGTAATCCCCCCACCCTACCCCGGCATCCGGGCTGAGGCCAGCTCGACAATACGAGTCACCACCTGATTGTAGGTCAGCCCGCAGGCTCTGGCGCTTGTCATCAGCGCCGAAGTGTAGTCAATGTCCGGGTTGGGATTGATGTCCAGGATTTGCGGCTCATCGCCCAGCATCCGTAGATCGATCCGGCCATAATCGCTGAGTTGAAACGCCTTGTAAGCCGCAAGCGCCGTCGCCTTGAGTTTCTCCACCAGCAACCCGTCACCGGCTGGCAGAGGACAAAGCAGTTTGATCTCTTTGTAGCCGCGAGAGTCGCCATCGTACTTCCACTGGTAGGTGTACAGCCGGTCGTGCAAGTCAGTGAAAACCGAGTAATCATATTCCACCGGCGGCAGGATTTCAGGGTTGCCGTTGCCCAGGATGCCAACGTGAAACTCCCGCGAGTCTAAAAACGGCTCGACGAGCGAGTCGTCATTGTACTGTTCGCGCACCTAAGCCACCCGCCGGGCTAGCTGAGCCGTATCGTGGACAATGGAATCGTGTT